>CAZECH010000073.1:0-10031 GCA_964510675.1 uncultured Ignavibacteriaceae bacterium | reverse complement strand
CACAGGTAGTCAAAAAGGTGTTCAGTTTGGTTTTGTCAATTTAACTGATGGTGGGTTTACGGGCTGGCAGGAGGGATTTGTTAATGTATCTAAAGGAAACTCACTTGGGTTACAAACCGGTGGTGTAAATTATCATCAGGGCAACTTCAATGGTTTACAGATTTCCATTGTAAATTATGCAGCAACACTGGAAGGACTTCAATTAGGATTGATAAACATTATTGGTGAGGGTGGTTTCTTACCTGTTTTTCCGATTTTTAATTTTGATTTTGATTGAGGGTAGAAACCTAACTACTTCACCTTTACCAGTACCATTGTCATATCATCGCTTGGAGGTGCTTGCCCGCGGAAGGTTTTTATTTCATCCCAAACAAAATTCATAATCTCTGCACTTCTTTTTGATGTTTGGTTTTTAAGAAGCTCGGTTAGCTTATCTTCCCCGAACAAATCTTTCTTTTCGTTCATTGCTTCGGTAATTCCATCAGAAAAGAAAGCATATATTTCTCCCTCTTTAAGAGATATTTCCTGTTCAATCAGGGTCCGTTCAAAGATAATCCCGATCTCAAGCCCAAGACCTAAACCTTGTGTTTTATAAACATCAACTGTTCCGTTTCTGGCAGTAAGTATCGGCATGTGACCTGCACGGCAGAACTTTACTATTTTCTTTTCCGTATCAAATAAGGCAAGTGTTAATGTTATAAACCAATTCCTTTCAATTGAATCATACAGGCTTTTATTTACTTCAACCAGAATTTCCTTTGGTGAGCGTTCTGTTTTGCAGGCAAGCTGCATCATTGTCTGTAATTTTGTCATATATAATGAAGCAGATAACCCTTTACCTGAGACATCTCCAACAATAACATAAAGTTTTTGCCCTGAAATTGGTATAAGATCAAAATAATCACCTCCGACCTGTTGAGCAGGAACCATCTGCCCGCAAATGTCAAGTCCGTTCATTTCAGGAATGCACTTTGGAAGAAGCCCCTGCTGTATCTTCCTTGCAAGGTCAAGATCCCTTTCTATTTTATCTTTCTCAGCTTCGGATTCATAGAGCCTTGCATTCTCAATAGCAATTGCAGATTGATTTACTGTGGCTGTAAGAAGCTCAATATCTTTGCCTGAAAATTGAGAACCGGAATGTTTTAACCCGAATAATAAAAGTCCTATAACTCTGGATTTAACAATCATCGGGATAACTGTATAAACATTTTCTCTTATAAGAAGCTGTGCATTTTCCGGAAAGACATTTTGAAAATCATTTTGCTCTATAACAATACTCTGAGAAATGAGGGATTTTTCTTTTATAAAAAGAATTAATCCCGGTGATGCAAGTTCCAGGTTATCACTTGATAATCCTACATTTCTAACTAATCTCATCTTACCTGAATTGCTGCTCTTAATGAGGACACCGAATGTTTTTAATTTTAATCCATTAACAAATGTATCTTTCATAGAGTCAAGAATCTTATCAGCACCAATTAAGGTAGAAACTTCACTGCTGAAGCTTAGAAGTATTTTCTGGTAAGCAAATTGTTCAGGATAAAATCTTTGAGTAAGAAAATCCTGGAACTTATTTTTTGTTGACTGAAATACTATTGCAAAGACAATGAAAGATGCACCTGCAATAACACCCTGGTACTCAGTCCCAATTGCCCGGCTGATTGTTTGGCCAAGAAGGTAAACAATAAGAAAATACAAAACGAGAACCGTTATAGTTGCAGTACCATAAGTAATTGTATTCTTAATTACGACACTGACATCCATCAATTGGTATTTAAAAATTGCATAACCAAATGCGAGCGGGAAAATTATAGTCAACACTATTGGTGCATAATATTCAGGTGAATTAAAAATTGTGTCTGTAATTGCAGGAGCAATTAATCCGGTATAGATTAAAGCTAAATTTGTTAAAGTAAACGCAGAGAGAATAATGAATATCGGTTTTTTTTCTTCTTTTGTTTTTAATCTCCGGTAATTAATTATTAATGATATATATGCAACTAAATAAGCGGCACTTATTATTATATATATTGCAGTTACTACCTTAAAAAACTCAAATACTGAAACTGTCTGGAACCCAAAAACCAACAATTCCAATACAAAAGTAAATAAGAAAAGTATCCCTGGTATAATAAATATTACTGGCTTTATAAATTTCTTTTCAAGGAACTTAAATGGTTTTGGAAATATCCAAAAGAAATAAAGTACCAGGAAAGGAAGAAAACATGAGCTTAATGCCCAGGAATAACCAAAAAGTAAACCTAAGAAAACTCCAACGTAGTTTTGATAATTAAGAATTCCTACCTGGAACATAACCTGGGTTGATAAGAGAACAGATGCAGCACCAATACCATAGAACAATTTCTGAACTATTCCATCAGGTTTTGCCATTAAAACAATAAACCCGATAAGTATCCAGAATAAAGCCAATATACTCTGGGCAAGATTCGGGAAAGAGAAAAGTTTTTTTATCAGTACATTTGCGGTGAATATTTTATTATCACGCCCGACAGTATATTCTGCAAATTTGCCTTCTTCAATGTTGTTTAGAATTCCCTGAGCCAAAATACTGCCTGTAAGTCGGACTCCATTAATTGCAATTAGCCGATCGCCATTTCTTATACCTGATTCCCAGGTAACACCATTCACTTTAACAAGATCAAAAAATATTTCAATACTGTCTTTATCGTTTTTCTTTTCTATCCACAAACATTCATCATTGGAAGTTACATTAACATTAAGAGTAATATAAATATTGGTTAAAGCAATAAGGATTAATATTATTGAAATACCAATAATAAATTTCTTCCTGTTCTTTATAAAAAATTCTTTTGCTTTTTTCATTGTTTATGAGTGAATATGAACTATGCTAAAGTTAAACAATCATTTAACATTTTTTCTACTTTACTTTAATTATAATTAAAGTAATATCATCGGACTGAACAGCGCCAAAAGTAAAATTCTGAACTTCTTTCCGGATTGTTGCTAAAATTTCTTTGGCAGAATTATGAGACAACTCAAGAACAAGCTTCTCAAGTCTTTCATCCGAAAATTCCTCATCATTAATATTTTTTGCTTCGGAAATACCATCAGTAAATAAAACAACAACATCATCTTTCTTTAACCTAATAAGTTCAGAAGAATATGGATTAAGAGTCTTCATAACTCCTAAAATCATTCCCCCTTTATCAAGTTTCCTAATCTCACCATTCCTAATTAACAAAGGAGGATTATGGCCTGCATTTACATACTCAAATGTAACATCTTCATTATTAAGCAAACCCCAGAAAAAAGTAATGAACTTTCCATCAGTTATATTTTCAGAAACAAGATCGTTTATTAATGCAGTTGCTTCACTAAGCTTCATTCCCTGTTTGCAGATTACTTTTAAGAATGCCTGAAGGTTTGCCATTAACAGAGCAGCGGGAACTCCTTTGCCAACCACATCTGCAATAGCAACAATCAAATTTTTTTCATCAAGAGAAATAATATCATAATAGTCTCCTCCAACCTGCTTTGAAGATAAATTTGCTCCAGCCAAATCAAAATGTGTGAATGAAGGAATTGTTTGAGGTAGTAGATTTTTTTGTATATCTCTAGCAATTTCCAGTTCTTCTTCCATTTTTTGTTTTTCAAGTTCTTCAAGAAAAAGTCTATGGTTCTCAAGTGAAATTATAGCAAGGCTTGCTACCGATGAAATAAATTCAATATCATCTTTTGTGTAATACTGATTATTAATCCTCTTACCCAAAAGAATTAAACCTTTAGTCTTACCCTGAATCTGCATGGGGATTAAAAGATCAATTTTTAATTTATCAATCTCCGGAAATTTTTTTTGTATTTCATCCTTACCCAATGAATTACTGATTTCTGTCAAATCATATTCCTTCATAACTTTTTCAAGATCGTCATTAGGTATTTTGGATTCGAGAACTTTTAATTCGTTGTCTTCAAAAGTTATTACAGCAAATTTATAAACAAGAAATTGACCAATTACAGAATAAACCAGCAGCCGTGCGACTTTAGTACTTTCATTTACTAAACCGAATTCCTTACTTAATTCAAATAATGCATTAAGTCTTTGTATCCGTGAATCAAGTGCACGATTAACTTTCTTTAATTCGTCCAAAACGCTGGAATTCTGAATTGCTGTTGCTGAGATATTTAAAATAGTCCCTAAGAATTCCCGGTCATCTTCAGAATAAGGAGATTTGTTCAGCTTTTCACCAAGACAAATAAAGCCAAGGCATTTCTCCGATGAATTTATTTTTTGAACCGTTGATAATTTGCATTCCTTCATAAATGAATTGAGTAAATCATCCTCAAGAAGATCTTCTTTGGGGATAAGTTTTGGAAATTTATTCAACAAATCTCCGGGAATTCCCTTTGATGATTTAAGATGAAAAGTACCATCAATTTTTAATGCTACTAATCCTCTTGTTGCTAAAAATTTTCCAAGGCAGGTAAACAAAACATTGTTAAGAATAAAATCGAGTTCGAGGCTTGCATTAATGACGCGGCTGAATTCTACAAGTGCGGTTAGGTTCCTCTTAACTTTGAAGCTTTCAGAGGTATCCATTTTTATTGAGAAGAAGTTAAACTTTTTGAGAGTAAGACCTGGTTATACTTTCCAGGGATTGATACATACTTAACATCATCCATTAATGTTTTCATAAGGTACATTCCTAAACCACCAACCCTGTGCTGCTTATAATATTCCTGTATGTCAGGTTCAGGAATCGATTCGGGCTGAAATGCTTTTCCATAATCTATTATAGTTATTACCAGTTTTTTATTTTCATATTTAAGTTTAATTACTATTTCCCCATCAGGATAAAATTTGTAAGCATGCTTAATAATATTTGTGCAAGCTTCATCGCAAGCAAGTGTCATATTATCAATTGTATCCTGTTTAAAGCCTACAGAAGAAGCAAAATCCTTAATGAATGCTCTTATCTCAGAGAGGTTCTCAGTCCTGCTTTTTACTTTAAGCTCCTTTTTATCTGATATATTTTTATTTTTCAACTTTACCAGTCTCTTCGAATTTTTTTACAGCTTCATCTTCCGAATTATATATTTCATATAATAAAGGAAAACCTAAAAGATCAAAAATGTTAAAAACCTTATCACTCATTGTAGTAAGTTTTATATCGCCGCTATTCTCCCGTATTTTTTCAATGAAAGCCATAAAAACTCCAAGGCCCGCACTGCTGATATATACCAAATCTTTAAAGTTCACAACAATTTTGAACTTATCTTTTGATATAAGATCGGAAAAATTATTCTCGAGCATCGATGCAGTATGAGCATCAAGATATCCGCTTAAATAGACAACACTTACACTACCCTGGTCTTTAACTGCGGTGCTGAATTCTGCCATTCACCTTCTCCATTCCGTCAAGGCCCGGCTCTTCGCTGGGACTGACAATTTTTAGTTTTTGTTTCCATTTTAATATAACTAAAGTAATGTCATCATGCTGAGTACTATGTTTGCTGAATTGTGATATTTCTTTTATCACTTCATTAGAAATTTCATCAGCACTTTTCCCTGAGTTATCAAGTAATATTTTTTCAAATTTTGTTTCGCCAAAATCTTCCATCTCGCTGTTTTTTGCTTCGGTAATTCCATCAGTATAAAGAACAATCATATCATTATCTGCAAGATCAAGTTCAATTTCTTCAAGTGATAAGCGGAACTGATCTCCATAATTTAGTCCCAAACCTATCCCCTTGGGACGGATGTTTTTTATTTTACCATTTCTTACAAGAAGAAGAGGACAGTGCCCAGCTCTTGCGATCGAAATTACCTCTCTTTTAAAATCAATTACTCCATAGGCAGCACTAACAAAATTTTTCCTGTCAAGCGATCTTTTTAGAATTTGGTTGGCTGTGATTAAAATTTCTTTTGGGCTTTCAATTGTTCTGGAAAGTGATTCAAAAATTCCTTTCACTTCTGCCATTATGAAAGCTGCGGAAATTCCTTTACCGGATACATCGGCAATAATAAATCCGAATTTGTTTGTTTGTCCGGCTGAAAGGTCTTCATCAATCTCAAAGAAGTCATAATAATCTCCGCCAACTTCAAATGCCGGAATGAAGACAGAAGAAACACTTAACTTTTCATAAACAGGATCTTTTGCAGGTAAGATTTTTCTCTGAATCTCACGTGCAACATCAAGTTCTTTTTCAAGTCTTTCTTTCTCAATTGATTCTTCAAGCAGCCTGGAATTTTCAAAAGCTACTGAAGCATAATCCGAAAAAGTATCTATTGCTGATTTATCCTCATCATCAAAAATAAAATCTCCTTTTTTTGTAACAATAAGATATCCTTTAACCTCATCATGAGTTTTCAAAGGAGCAGCAAGAATCATTGAGTAAGGTTCATTAAGTTGAGATCTCTTTTCAAACCTCTGGAGATTTTCTATATATGATGTTTCCTGAACGGGTTTATTCCTGAAAAGATAATCACTGATTAATTCTGCATCGAGGTAGCCAATGTTTTGGTGAGCAATTGGTTTTAATACTTTTTCATACTTCCAGATTATCCAGGCAGCATCACCATTACTTACTTTTTTACCAATATCCGTTACAGTTTCCGCAAGTTCATTAAAATCAAGAACCTGTGTAATAAGCTTACTGAAATATTGGAGTGAAGAAACTTCCTGTGCTTTCCTGTCAAATGCTTCTGCTGTCGGAATGTGAAATAAAGTCGTAAAGAAAAGGACCGCGAAATAAACCGCACCATATATCATTATTATCTTATAAAATTGACCTAACCCGATTGAAAAACCTGATAAAACCTGGTAGTGCGAATTTTCATCCGAGCTGCCAAACAGGTTAACAAAAAATAAGATACAGATTATTACAGATAAAAGAAGTAGTGAAAGCTTCTCTTTTTTCTTAATAAATGCTATCCATGAAATCTTTAGTGAGTTAATTATTATCAGAATTACTGAAATAATAAAAAAAGTATTTTTTATGTAAGATACTTCCGGGAAGAAATTCAAAACCGCTGTAACTGAGGCAAGCAGAAAAAATACTACCATAGTTTTGAAATAAATACTGCTGCTCTTTTTTTGTCCGAGATAATAAAATTCTTTAAATATCAAAAAGAGATAAGAGATTATTGCTGCAAAAAACAGAACATAAAGAAATGAAATTATTTTAAAAATAAAATCAGGATTTTTTAATGTGTCACTTATCCTACCAAAAAGCACAGGAAGAAGTGAATCTGAAAATGTAACTGCAAGGAAAATTACTGCACACATAATTCCCAGATTCATCACCAAAGACATCGGGCTGAATTTTTTTTCATTGAATATGTCATTTGCATACAGAATCATAAACCAAACCGTAAAGAATGCTGCTATTTCATTTATTAAATGAAGTACAAATGAACCATCAGTATTAACAAATAATTTATAAATAAATAAAAAGCCCGCTGATATTAAAAAAAGCTGCAATTTTATATTATGTTTTAACTTTATGGATTTTATATCCATTAAAATCCTTCTGCTAAGTCAACCATTAAACATTCGAAAAGTTTCCAAGTTTATATTAAACTACTGTCAAATTAAGTGAAAAAATGATTTTTGTAAAGAAATGTTAGATGGACGGAAAAAAAGAAAGGGAAACGGCATTATTAGTTTTGATAATCTAATTGTTTCTAATCAACTCTTGCATTAAAAAGATTTAATTTGAATATTCACATTGTTCCAGGCAGTAAATCTATTTATGAATCCTCATTCAAGTCGGAATTTAAATTTTTTTAATGTACACATCGCTTAATAAAAGGAGTGCTGATGAAATTTACTCTACAAAATGTAATAAAAATTTACAAAAACATTTATAACTCGAAGACTTTCCTGATTTTAGTAGCAATTCTCTTTTTTAATCAATTTTCTTTAAATGCGCAAAATGAATTATGTAACTCTATTCCGGACATTATTCTTCATAATGGAACGATTGTTATGATGGAACCGTATGATCCTTTGGCAGAGTCTATTGCAATTAAATCCGATACTATAATGGCAGTTGGTTCTAATGATGAAATTTTAGACTTGCTTTCGCCGGGTTGTGGAACAAAAGTAGTTGATTTGCAAGGATTAACAATCCTGCCCGGCTTTAATGATTCTCACTGTCATTGGTTAAGCTGGAGGGAACATATTTGTTCGGTCACTGGCGATACAACTTATCCTTCCCTTGAAGAAATTATGCAGATGTTATCTGCAAATGGCTGGACAAGTATTTCAGAATTGAACTTCGGCAGACCCGATTTTGCTCCTGAACATTTTAACAATGCAATGGATCTGGATTCACAAGGAAAATTATCAGTTAGATTTAACGGCTATTGGGGAACACTTGATGATGTCTCTTTAGTTCAGATACTCGCTGATTCTAATCTTACCCCTGGTTCATTTTACTCAGATCATGTTCGTGCACCCGGAATAAAAATGTATGTTGATGATCCTTTCGGTACTACAGATATTTTAACACAGGATCAGGTTAATCAACTGGTTCAGGCTGCACACAATGCAGGCTGGCAAATAGCGGCACACTCTGTAAATACAAGTGCTGTAGAAAAAATTCTAACAGCTTATGAAAATGTCCTCGGTTCAGAATCAAATGAAAATTCCCGCCATCGGATAGAGCATGCTGTAAAAGTATCAGATGCTCAATTAAACCGTATGGCACAAAAAGGAATAATTGCTTCCTTTCAGCTTATGGGCCCCCCCGATTGGCCAGAGCAATATACCTTTCAAACATATTTAAGCAACACAAATGCTGATTGGTGTCTGCGATGGAATGATTTTATTGAAGCTGAACCATCAGGATTACATAATACAGGTAGTACAGATGCACCTTTCAATGATTCCCCATGTGACTACTCACCTTTCCGGGTTATTCACCAGGCAGTAACAAGAATAGGTTATTTAGATCGTATTCATGCCGATTGGGAACTTGCACAGCGTTTAACCATTGAAAACTCTCTCAAATTATTAACTGTCGATGGTGCTTATACAACTTTTGAAGAAGATTTGAAAGGAAGTCTAAAACCAGGTAAATGGGCGGATTTGGTAATTGTTTCTGAAAATCCTTTGGAGGTTACAAACGCTGATGATCTTCTAGATATTGAAATTTATTTAACAATGATGGGCGGAGAAATAAAATATTGCAATGATATAGTGATTAATTACTTATGTTCAGCAATCGAAACATTCAGCATAGATTCAGCATTAATCACAGCTTCAAAATATCTTGAGGATCAAACACCAAATTTAGCATTCGATAATAATATAGAAACAAATTGGGGAGCCGGCGATTTTGCACCACAGTGGATTCAAATTGATTTGTTAGATGAATTTAATATAGCCGGCATGGATTTAATAATTGACCAGTGGCCAGCAGGACAAACGATACACCAAATATGGGCAAAAGGAAATGATCCTGATGCCGCTTTCGAGCTCCTTCATGAATTCAGTGGCAATACTGAAATTAATCAAACACTAACTTATACTTCCCCTCCTACTCTTCCGCCTTACAGGTATTTTAAAATACTAACTACACAAAGTCCTTCCTGGGTTTCGTGGAAAGAAATAAAAATATTTAAGGGAGTTCCGACTTCTTCTGACAAGAATAATATTATTCCGGCTAAATATACACTCGAACAAAACTATCCTAATCCATTTAATCCTACTACTAATTTCAGATTTCGGATTGCAAATTTTGGATTTGTTACATTAAAAGTTTATGATGTTTTAGGAAATGAAGTTGCCATTCTAATAAATGAAGAAAAACCAGCAGGAGAATATAAAGTTGAATTTGATGGAAGTGAATTAACTAGCGGAATTTACTTTTATCAACTCAAATCCACGCCTATTGGCGGGCAGGCAGGTGGCTTCAGTTCAACTAAAAAATTTATTTTAATCAAATGAATTTTATTCAAAAGCCATCTCCATTTGGGCTGGTGTTTATGCTGGCGATTAACCTTAATTTGAAAGACTTATTTAGATAGAGCAAAGGTAAGCTTA
>CAZECH010000072.1:0-10119 GCA_964510675.1 uncultured Ignavibacteriaceae bacterium | reverse complement strand
TTATAAAGGATTACCTCATGAAATTAATGAAACATGGTTCAAGACAATTTACGGGGAGGAAGCAGAAGAAGTGGAGATAAGATGATTACCGATCCCGATATTGAAATTCTTCCACATAAAATTATTGAGCGAAACAAGCGAAGAGAAGATAAGTTTAACTTCGTTAAAGCAGTCCTGCTTGATATTTTCTTAGTCTTTTATTCACTCATAGTTTTACAACGTGCTGTTTACTTCAAGTTCATTCTCGATCTTCGTGAACTACCTTTCTCATGGAGTGATATTGGAATCATTTACATTATTAGTGTTATATCTGGAATTGCCTGGGCTTCGACAAAAACATCTTTATCCTGCAAACTTTTTGGAATTGCAAAAGATAACAAAGCAACTAAATGGACTGTTGAGATTTTCGGATGGTTTCTTTTTAACATTACTTTTATTGCCGGCTGGATTGTAACAAAACTTTCTATTGTAGATCTTTTTAGTAGTGAAGGTATTGCAGGCGCACAAAGAATTTTTGGTGCACTTTTTCAACCGGAAATGGGCATTTTTGATGATGCCTTGTTTGCAATCATCGAAACAATTTACATTGCACTTCTTGCAACATTAATTTCAATTCCGCCAACCCTGATTCTCAGTTTCTTTACAGCAAGAAATTTAATGAAGGATAATAAAATTTCTTTTACTGTTTATTATGTATTAAGGTTAATCCTGAATTTTGTAAGATCAATTGAACCGTTAATCTGGGCAATTATATTTTCTGTTTGGGTTGGAATCGGCCCTTATGCCGGAATGATCGCACTTCTTGTTCACACAATTGCTTCAAATGCAAAACTATACTCAGAAGCAATTGAAACAATTGAAGAAGGTCCTGTTGAAGCTATCTCTGCAACTGGTGCAAATAAAATACAAATTGTGTGGTATGCTGTTGTTCCCCAGATTTTACTTCCTTTTCTTTCCTTTACAATTTACCGCTGGGATATAAACGTAAGGATGGCAACAATAATTGGTCTTGTTGGCGGCGGCGGAATTGGAACTATGCTTATGCAATACCAGGGACTTGCAAGATGGCATGAAGTAGGGCTGATTATTTTATTGATTGCTTTTGTTGTCTGGGTAATGGATTATATTAGTGCAAGAATAAGGGAAGCTATTTACTAAAATTTATTGATATGTCATTCCCACGAAAGTAAGAATCCATTTTGTTTTAGAGTTCTATAGTCTTGTTTTCACGTGAATAACAACATTATTTATTCTTAACAATTATTTAACATTGGATTCCAGAGCATTTACATTACGGAGATGTATATTTTCCAAATATCTTTAAAAAAAAGAGGAAGTCTATGTTAAAAAGTAAAAGTCTATTCATAATTCTATTAGTTGTTGTATCATCACTTTTTTATTGGGGATGCAAGAAAAAAGATTCAGTTGAGAAAACAGTAATTACAGTTAAAGGTTCAGACACGATGGTAAACCTATCCCAGAAATGGGCTGAAGTTTATATGCAAAAGAATTCTGATATATCTATCCAGGTAACAGGTGGTGGTTCAGGAACGGGCGTTGCTGCTTTACTTAATGCAACAACCAATATTGCCAACTCAAGCAGGGAATTGAAAGAAAACGAACTTCAGGAAGCATCTCAGAGAGGAATTATTCCAAAAGTTTATGAAGTTGCTCTGGATGGAATTGCTATTATCGTACATCTCGATAATCCCGTAAGTTCTTTGACTGTACAGCAGGTTGCAGATATTTTTACCGGCAAAATTAAAAACTGGAATGAGGTTGGAGGGAAGAATTCTCCAATTACTTTATACGGAAGAGAGAACAGCAGCGGCACTTATGAATTCTTCAGGGAACATGTTTTAGGTAAAAATGAAAGAGGAATTCAAAATGATTATGCTACTAATACACAAGTACTACAAGGTACAGCCGCATTAGGTGAAGCTATTGCAAGAGATGTTAAGGGAATAGGATATGGTGGTGTTGGTTATTTTGCTGAAAGAAAAGATATTAAAATTATTGGTATTAAAAAAGATAAAGATTCTGAAATAGTTTACCCCGCAAAAGATGGTAAAGTTAATTATGATGATGTGTGGAGCGGAAAATATTCAGTATCAAGATATCTTTATTGCTTTACCGATGGCAAACCAAAAACTGAAGTTCAGGCTTTTCTTGACTTCATTGTTTCAAATGAAGGGCAGGAATTAGTAAAACAAATGGAGTATATACCTCTACCAAGTAAATAAATGTTTGCATCATTGCATGGATGCATGAATATTTGAGATTCAAGCAACCATGCAGTAATGCAACCATGCTTGATAATTAGCGTTATATTAACAAACAGAGAAATCTAATTAAACAAAAAATATAATATTAAATCTTACATAAAATAACTTAGTTAAAAACTAAGATAGTGTTTTAAGAAAGAGAGAGAGCATTGAAGCACTGTTTATTAGTTTTTATTCTTGTTCTTTTTACAACAGGAATAATAGCACAGAATGGTAAAATCTCCGGGTTAATGTTTGGAGACTATTTTTATAATATTTCAAGAGATCCTTTAATTGATTCTTTAAGTAATACTGTTCTTATAGGAAAAAAGGATCATAACGGATTCCAGTTCAGAAGAATTTATTTTACTTATGATTATAAAATCTCTGAAACTTTTGACACTAGGTTCAGGGTTGAGGCTGATCAATCAGCTAATACAAGCAACGGTAAAATAGGAGTTGCGTTAAAGGATGCTTATCTGAAATGGAAAAATATATTTGCTGGCAGCGACATTATTTTAGGATTGCAACCATCGCCTGCATTTGAAATTTCGGAAACAGTTTGGGGTTATCGTTCTTTAGAAAAAACAATTTTGGATCTCAGGGGAATAGTCAGCTCGCGAGATCTTGGTATTTCATTAAAAGGAATGCTTGATAATTCCGGTAACCTTAATTATTGTTTTATGATTGGTAATAACAGCGGTAATTCACCCGAGATTGATAAGTACAAAAGATTTTATGGACATATTTATTTTAAACCTTTGATGAACTTTTATATTACCGTTTATGGAGATTTTAAAATCAGGCCTTCATTAAAAGTCAATTCAGTTACTTTAAATAATAATGATATTACTACTGCTCTTTTTGCGGGCTATAGTGAGAAAGATAAATTCAGCATTGGACTGGAAAGTTTTCTTCAAATGAGGGAGAATGGATTTATTGAGCAGACTGCATCAAACATAATTTATCATACAAGGAATGCTCTTGGTATTTCTGCATTCGGTTCGTATAATTTTTCTTCAATGACAGGGGCAGTTTTAAGGTTTGATCATTTTGATCCCAACATAGATTCTGATTTCACAGGCGATTCAAGAAATTTTTTTATTTTCAGTTTAGTCTTTAAGCCGGATGCAGCGATTTCAATTATGCCTAATGTACTTATTGAAACTTATGAATCTTTAAATGGAAATAGTTATGACGCATCTGTTACCGGCAGAATAACATTCTATTATAGCTTTCTTTGAATTAAGGTTTAAGTAAAAAATTGGCTGACACGCAAACAAATATTCTTGATACACCAAATTCTGAAAGTCCTGTAGAATCTTCCTTCGGGAAAAAAATAAAAAAGTCTACACGCATTAAGGAAGGTTTAATTAAATACTTCTTTGCTGTTAATGGCGTAATGGCTCTTGTGTTTATAATCCTGATTTTTGTTTTTTTGTTTAAGGAAGGATTCAAAGCCATGGATCACATTGGGCTTTTTGATTTTGTTTATCTTAACCAGGTTCAGTCAGATGGTTCTGTTCAAAGAGTATATGAATGGTATCCTACTTCAGAAGAAGCAAGATATTCATTAATCCCCTTGATACTGGGAACTCTGCTTACTGCCATTCCTGCTACAATTATTTCAACTTTTTTTGGAGTAGCAGCAGGCATTTATCTTTCTGAAATAGCAAATCCAAAACTCAAAGAATTTTTAAAACCAATGATCGAACTTTTTGCCGGCATTCCGACAGTCGTTCTTGGTTTCATTATGCTGGCTGTTGGCGCATCTTTCTTTAACGATCTTCTTAATCCTGAAAACAGGTTAAACGCCTTCATTGCTTCAATTGGTTTATCTTTTGTAATAATCCCGGTTATAGCTTCATTAACAGAAGATGCACTGCATTCAATTCCTAATGATTTACGAATGGCATCTTATGGAATTGGAGCAACAAAATGGCAGACTATAAGGCATGTGATACTGCCAGCCGCTTTTAGCGGAGTTTCTGCAAGTATAATTTTAGGATTTGGAAGAGCTATCGGTGAAACAATGATTGTTCTTATGGCTTCCGGAAATGCTGCAAATATTACCGCAAATATTTTCAATAGCGTTAGAACAATGACTGCAACTATTGCTGCAGAAATGGGTGAAGTTTCACACGGTTCAGATCATTACTATGCATTGTTCTTTATCGGGATAGTTCTTTTTACAATTACATTTATTCTTAATCTTTTTGCCGAAATTATCATTAACAGGATGAGAAAGAAAAATTCTTTTTAGAGATGGATTTACTAAAACAAAAACATAAGGATGTTCAAGGGATAATATTTATAAACCTTACTAGAGTATTATTTTTTCTTCTCGTAGCTGTTCTTTTTCTTCTTCTTGGTAAGATTATTTTTGAAGGAGCGGGAATAGTCTCATTGGAATTTATTTTTGATTCTCCCAGAAACAATATGACTGAAGGAGGAATTGGTCCTGCAATTTTTGGTACTATTGCGGTAACATTTATAATGATATTTTTTGCGGTCCCTCTTGGAGTTTTTTCTGCCATATATTTAAATGAATATGCAAAGGATACTTTTTTTACCAGGGTAATCAGAACATCAATAAATAATCTTGCGGGTGTTCCTTCAATTGTTTTCGGATTATTCGGACTTGGATTCTTTATCCTTTTTGTAGGAAGAAATATTGATGATGTTCTGCAGACCGGGTTACTTTTCGGACAACCTGCTTTATTATGGGCTTCAGCAACTTTAGCTATTTTGGTTTTACCTATTGTAATTGTATCAACACTTGAAGCTCTGAATTCAGTTCCTAAATCTCACAGAGATGCATCTTATGGATTAGGAGCAACAAAATGGCAAACAATAAAACACGTTGTTCTTCCACAGGCAAGACCCGGCATTTTAACAGGAACCATTTTGGCAATAAGCCGTGGTGCAGGTGAAACTGCACCGATACTTTTTCTTGGTGCTGCATTCTTTCTCCCGAATCTGCCGGTAGTTGATATTTGCATTGGAGATTACTGTATACCGATGATAAACCCAACAGAGCAGTTTATGTATCTTGCGTATCATATTTTTATTTTAGCAACGCAATCAGCTAATCCTACCAGGTCTTTACCAATACAGTATGGTTCAACACTGGTTCTGATTGCATTAACTTTTTTATTGAACATTACTGCTATAATTTTCAGGTACAGGTTCAGAAAAATTTTAGGAAGACTATAATTAAATTCCTTACGTACCAAGCATTTATTTTAATTATTAAAATCTGATTAAAATATTCTCATATGAAAGAAGTTAAAATACTTACTAAAGATCTCGATCTTTATTATGGTAATAAGCAGGCTCTGAAAAAAATAAGCATGGAGATTCCTGCTAAAAAAGTAACTGCGTTTATTGGACCTTCAGGGTGTGGTAAATCTACTTTTTTAAGAGTCATTAACAGGATGAATGACCTGATTGACCATGTAAGAATTGATGGTGAAGTTGTAATTGATGGAGTAAATATTTATGATAAACAGATTGATGTTGTTAATCTCAGAAAAAGAATCGGAATGGTTTTTCAAAAATCAAATCTTTTTCCAAAAACCACTTATGAAAATATTATTTACGGTTTAAAGATTAATGGTATTAGAGATAAAAAGATTCTGCAGGAAACAGTTGAAAGAACTTTGAAGCAGGCAGCACTCTGGGAAGAAGTTTATGACCGGCTTCACGAACCTGCTTTAAGTTTATCCGGGGGACAACAGCAAAGGCTTTGCATTGCACGTGCTCTTGCTGTTGAACCGGAAATTATTTTGATGGATGAACCGGCAAGCGCTCTTGATCCGTTATCTACTGCTAAAATTGAAGAACTGATTCATGACTTGAAAACAAAATATACTATAGTTATTGTAACTCACAATATGCAGCAGGCGGCAAGAGTAAGCGATCATACAGCATTCTTTTATCTCGGTGAACTAATTGAGTATGACAAGACAGCTAAAATATTTACCAATCCTTCTAAGAAACAGACTGAAGATTATGTTACAGGAAGGTTTGGGTGATGGTAATTAAAAATGAAAAATCAAAAATAAACAATTAAGAAAAGTTATAGCTTTTTAAGTTTTAATTCGTAATTTTTAATTTGGTTCAACGTAAAATTATTTTGGGATCTTTAAATATCGGGTAATTATATGGACAGACAATTCGATCAGCAGCTTGAAAAACTGAAAACAAGAATTTTAAAAATGTGCAGCCTTGTTGATGAACAGGTAGAATTTGCAATAAGAGCAGTAGAAGAAGAAAATCCGGCTTTTGGGGATGCTGTTATGGAAAAAGAAAAAAAAGTAGACAAGTATGATATTAAGATAGATAAGATATGCCAGAAAATTTTTGCCTTAAATCAGCCTGTAGCTATGGATCTTCGTCTGATTATGTCAGCATTAACTATCAATAATAACCTGGAAAGAATGGGAGATATTGCAGTTAATATTGTAGAAAATTCTAAACTTATTGAAAGGAAACCGGAGTGGATAGACAAAACTAATTTTCCGGAAATGTCAAAAATAGTCAGAGAAATGATTCGTTCTTCAATTGATTCTTTTATACAGGATAACGCTCAGCTTGCTAAAAAAGTAATTGAAACAGACGCAGTACTTGATAAGTTGAATAAGGAAAATCACAAGTTACTTATTGAAATTATGAAGCAGAAACCTGATGATATACAAACAGCAGTTGCATTACTTGTTATCTCGCGACAACTTGAAAGACTGGGCGACCATGCAACAAACATTGCTGAAGATGTTTACTTTATTGTTGAAGCACGAATGGTAAAACACAAATATGAAAAGTATTTGTTTGGAGAAGAAATTGATGATGATGAGGAATAAGTTTTAAAGTATGATATATATGGATATAAGGTTATACAGATAGTTTAATGATCTTGTACGGCTATTCCTTTATAATTTCAATTCATTTAACAATATTATTCAGGCTTTCAAGAAGTAAATCCTTCAAACTTTGAATATTCTCATCAACTCTAATATCAGTAAGTTTTTTCCCGAACAGTATTCCCCAGCTTTGCAATGCAAAAAATTTTGGTAAGTCAGGATTCATTGATTCATTTTTGATCAAATACACAGAATTTAGAGCACCTTTTAAAACTTCTTCTTCATTTTGAAGCAACTTTTTAAGAATTTCAATTTCCCTTTCAAATCCTTCTTCCTTTAAAATCCTGATCATCAAATCATATAGCAATTTGTATTTAACATAGATTTCCTGTTTATAAGTAAAATACTCTAAAAATTTTTCTTTAATGGGAAGCTGTTCATTATTGAATATCTGTTTTATATCTTCAATAAAAAGAGATGCATCATACTCCTGAGTCTGGTAAAAGAGTTCTTCCTTGGAAGAAAAGTAGTGGTAAATAGTAGCTTTTCCAATCCTTACATCACGGGCAATTTCAGTAAGTGTGGTTTTACCTAAACCATGCCTAGCAAACCTTTTGACGGCAGTTTTAATAATCTGGGTTCTGCGGTCGTTTTCCAATATAACCCTCTCAAAAAAGCGAAGGTAAGTTAATAATTAAAAATTAAAAATATAATATTATTTATAATTGAATAGTTAAATAAGAAGAATTACCATTTAAGTTTATTATCTGGTAAATGTTAACATACTGTTTAAATAAGGTGTTAGTCGACTTTAATTAATATACTAAGGAGCTAATTTGAAAAACAAAAATTATTTCTTTCTTCCAAGTAGGAATAATCCTACAAGGATAACTCCCGCAATAAAACCACCAATGTGAGCACCATACGCAACTCCACCTTCCTGGTTTCCAAGTACACCAATTCCACTAATAACCTGGAAGATGAACCACATTCCAATTGCAACAATTGCAGGGACTTCAGTAAGGAAATAGAATAATATTACACGTACTCTTTTTCTTGGATATAAGATAAGATAGGCTCCAAGAATTCCTGAAATTGCACCTGAAGCTCCTAATGTAGGGATGAGAGAATTATTCCCCAAAGTATAAGTAACAATTATGTGAGCAACCGATGCAAGTATTCCGCAAATTAGATAAAAAATAAAGTATCTGAAATGCCCAAGCCGGTGTTCAATATTATCGCCGAAAATAAAAAGGAAAAACATATTACCGAAAATGTGAGCGATACTGCCATGCATAAAGATTGAAGTAAAAAAAGTAATATAAACTGAAACAGGAGTTGGTTGAAGGCCTGATACCCGAAAACGTTTATCCGTTGTTGGATCAACTAAGATTCTATCATCAGTCACAATATCTTTTCCTGAGACTATTTCTTCCGGTACTAAAGAATATGAATATGTAAAAATTTCGTTAGATCCCCAATCCTGTAGGTAAATAAATACAAGAACGTTAATAATTATAAAAAGATAATTGATAATCGGTTTTGTGGTTCTGTCTCTGTTATCATCACCAAGAGGAAGAAGCATTTAAATTTCCTTATCCAATTTAAACTGATATTTTTTGTAAAATAAATTAAGCACTAAAGCCATAATAATAACCAGCATACAACCAATAACATTAAACCAGAGGAATGGTATTTCTGTAAAGATAAAACAATATAAAACAACAATCTCTGCAAGTAATGCGGCAATGAATGTCGGTGTTCCTTGTATCTTCTTTAAATAAAAAGCGACAAGAAAAATTCCAAGGATTGTTCCATAAACAAGTGAACCGAGAATATTTACAGCTTCAATTAAAGTTCCCAGCCTGTTTGCAAACAGCGCAAATATGATTGCATAAATTCCCCAGAAGATTGTTGCCAATTTTGAAACTTTTAAATAATGAGATTCAGTCGCATCTTTTTTAATTAATCTTTTATAAATATCTATTACAGTTGTTGAAGCAAGAGCATTTAACTCCGCAGATGTTGAAGACATTGATGCTGAGATAATTGCAGCAAGTACAAGCCCTATTAATCCTATAGGAAGAAAATGAATTACAAAGTTTAGGAAAATATAATTTGTATCATTTATGTCTGCACTCGGGTTTGCTTCTTTAATAAGAAGTGCTGCTTCTTCTCTTAATTGATTTGATTCTTTCTGAACTTTTTTAACTTTCTCTTCAGTCTTTTTAATCTTAATGTCATTACCTTCTTCAATTGACGAAAGCATTTCTCTAAGATGCTTTTGTTTTTCTTTATTTAGAATTTCGTATTGATCTTCAAGATCCCCATACTTCCCAGAATATTGTCCTGATTTTACTTTACTTTCCTGTACAGGATTAAAAAACAATGGTGGTGTTACAAACTGAAAGAAAACAAAAACCATCGCTCCGGTTAAAAGAATAAAGAACTGCATCGGTATTTTTACAATGCCGTTCGTAAGTAGTCCCATCCTGCTTTGAGTTATTGAACTTCCGCCAAGATATCTTTGCACTTGCGATTGATCGGTTCCGAAGTAAGAAAGCATTAAAAAAGTTCCGCCGATTATTCCAGACCAGAATGTGTACCTGTTTGAAAGATCAAATGAAAAATCAATCGCATTTAATTTTCCCATTTTCCCTGCAACAAAGGCTGCATCTTTAAAAGTAATATCAGCGGGAAGAAGAATAATTATTGAAACAAAGGCGGCAATCATTCCTGTTGTAATAATTATCATCTGAAGTATGTGAGTTTTATTTACTGCAACAGAACCACCAACAGTAGTGTAGATAATCACCAACGTACCTATTGTAAAAACTGCAATGTTTATATTCAGATTAAGCAAGACGGATAAAATTAATGCAGGAGCGAAAATTGTAAAACCTGCAGCCAACCCTCTTTGTGTAAGAAACAAAACACTGCCGAGAACTCTGTTCTTCAGGTCAAATCTTTTTTCAAGGTATTCATAGGCAGTA
>CAZECH010000071.1:0-10148 GCA_964510675.1 uncultured Ignavibacteriaceae bacterium | reverse complement strand
ATCTGTTTTGTAAATTTTTTGCAGCTAACCTTATTTGCCGCCAGAATGCACTTGAATATTGCTCATCGTAGCCGGCAACATTTTCTACTGCCAAATTAATTTCCATTGAACCTATTGTACTTGGATCTGTTATTGGGAAAGGTAACGAGTCTCCTAATTGATCGAAATAGACTAATCTAAATTGTGTAACACCTAGATTTACACCAACTGGAGTTTCACCATCTATTACTCTGTATAAGAATCTATCTCGGGGATTTGGTGTCGAAGTCAATTCTGATGCAGGTCCTGTATAATACTGTAATGTATTGACAATCCCTGCATTATTAACATCAGTTCTAAAGGATATACTTGAATCAGTAGCAGATATAATTGCGTCTGTTGTCGGAATTAAATTATAATTTTGACAATAACCAATTCTTCTAAAATCATTTTCTATGATCAATGCCGATGTTGCCAGGTTTTGTTGAAGGATTAATTCTTGTGTATTATTATATGTTCCTTCAACTGCTGCTTCATTAATACGCATTAGGAGAATTAATAGAATTCCTCCTATGATAATTGAACCTACAATATCTATAATAGTACTGAAACCCATTTTTTCTCCTTATTAAAAAAACCAATAACTGAATATGGAAGATAGTCTTAGAGTATCCCTTGAGGAAGGACTTGTTACTGTAACGGTAATTTTTTTATGCCAGGATTGTGTTAAGGAAACACTTTCAATATTTGGAGGACGGACATAATTAACTCTACACGAAATATCAAAAATTGCTGAAGGCAGATTTGTTACATTTCTTGTATAATTATTAAAATCATCAAAATCATCAAAATCAGTGTAATCTTCATCTTCGTATGTTAAACTATCCGGGCTTGTAAAAAAAGAAGAATCTATAACCGGATTTCCAATTGTTACTTCATCAAATGCTAATTTACTGGCTTCTTCAATTATTGATGTTGCCAAAGAAGTGGCTAGAACTCCGAATTTTGATTCGTTCATCACCTCATCTGTTGTAAGCAGATTATTATTTACTCTCAATGTAAGAGTAGATAAAAGTATCATTGCACAAATTGCAAGCATTGATTGACCTGTGTTCATTTAGTCTCCAACCGGATTTATTGAATTTTTTACAATTTGTGCAAAATTCGTGCAACGAAAAGAGTTTATTTTTATAAAAAATTGTTTTGACAAAAGGTGATTTTGTATATGATTTTTGATTACTTTTGAATCACCGAATGTCTTAATTGAAGAAATGAATTGATTATTCAATCTGTTTGCAGTAAATATCAAAGGTAATTTTTACGAACTGATAGGTAATTGTTAATCATTTATAGAGTAAATATATTAATCCCCGAAAATAGATTTTCTTATTCTTAATTCTTAATTTAAAAACAATCTAAAACTTTAATAAAAGATGGGAGGGTATAGTGGCTTTTTCTTTAAATAAAATTATGCTGATTGGTAATCTTGGAAAAGATGCCGAAACAAGGTTTACTACAAATAACCTTTCTGTAACAAATTTCTCTATTGCTACAAGTAACAGTTACAAAGGAAAAGATGGAAACTGGGTAAACGAAACTACCTGGCATAATATTGTTTCCTTTAATCTTTCCGATTATATGAAAGATAATCTGAAGAAGGGAAGAAAATTTTATATTGAAGGGAGAATTTCCAAACGGGACTATACTGATAAAGATGGAATAAAACGTTATTCAACCGAAGTTATTTCTGAACGTTTGATTCCACTTGATTCAACAGGGTCAGCACCTGAAGAAGCGGAAGAAAAGGTTTCAAGTCCTGATGTAAATGTAGAAAATAATGAAGATCTTCCTTTTTAATTGGCATGTATAACATTTAAGAAATAAAGTTTTTTGGATATTGATTGGCATCTAAGAATCATAATTCTTGTTGTATTATTAATTTTTTCAGCGTTTTTTTCAGCATCTGAAGTAGCTTTATTTTCACTTGACCGAAGACGATTAAAAAAAAATCTTGAATCGAATCCGCTTATCGGGAGATATCTCTTAAATCTGGTAGATCACCCGAGAAGACTTTTAGTTTCAATTTTAGTTGGCAATACAATTGCGAATGTTGCAGCATCAATTGTTGCGGTTTCAATTGCATTGGACATTCACAAAATTTCAACCCTGTCCGAAGAGTTCCTCCTTACCCTTCAAATAATAGTACTAACAGTTCTGATTATTCTTTTTTCAGAACTTACCCCGAAGATGTTGGCTTCTAAAAATCCATTAACTATATCTAAAATTGTTTCAATTCCTCTTTACTGGTTTAGTGTTATGATTTATCCAGTTGCTGAAGCTCTTACAGAACTAATCAGGTTAGTTATATCCAAGGTTAAAATTGATCACGCAAAAGCAGCTATATCTGTGGAGGAACTAACAGAACTTGCCGAATTAGGACACGAGATTGGAACACTTGAAGAGGAAGAACATGGAATTATTCAGAGCATAGTTAGTTTTAAATCGGTTACTGTACACGAAGTTATGACACCCAGAGTTGATATGATATCTGTTTCATCAGATATAACATTACCCAGACTTATTGGAGTTATTAAATCATCCGGGCATAGTAGAATTCCTCTATACAAAGACAGCCTTGATCAGATCATCGGGATTATTTATGCAAAAGACATCCTTTTATACTTAAGAAATTCTTCAGATTTTGATTTATTGAAGCTCGCTCGTAAAGCATTATTTGTTCCTAAAAATAAAATGATAAATGATTTAATGTATGAACTCCAGGAAAAGAAAATGCACATTGCTATTGTTGTGGATGAATTTGGTGGAACTGCAGGCCTTATTACCCTGGAAGATATTATTGAAGAAATTATTGGTGAAATAAGGGATGAGTATGACAAAGAAGAAACTCCTGTTACAAAGATTGATGAGAATAAATTTCTGGTTTTAGCCAGAATATCATTGGATGAATTGAATGAATTACTAAACATAAAGATCTTATCCGATAATGCTGACTTTGAAACGCTTGCGGGTTTGGTTTTAAATCATGCAGGTCATATTCCAAAAGAGGGCTATAATTTTAATCTGGAAAACTTTAAGTTTACAGTTAAGGAAGTTTCAAAAAAGAGGATCAATAAAATCCTTATTGAAAGAGTAAGTTCTGAATAATGAAAAAAGGCTGCTTCGTCAAGAGTATTATTATTCTTACAATAATTGTTGCAGCTATGTTGTATATAATTCAGAATCATCTTGATGATTGGGTCATTAATCCGGCAAAAGGATTTTTTAGTGAGGTTTTTGTAAGTGGTGCTGATGAAGAATTGAACTTTATTGCAGAGTCGCCTGAAAAAGATTCTTTACGTAATATACTTAAAGAGTATCTTAAGGATAAATTTTCTGCAACAAAGGAACTCTCCAATAAAGATATTGATTGGCTGATTGATTCTGTTAAATCAATAGTTAAAGATAGTGTTATTTCGAATACAGATTTAAATATGATTAATGAATTAATAAAACAAAAAGGTTATGAAAGATCAAAGAAAGAGTGAGATAAGAGTTGGTATTACAGTTCTTCTGGGAATTATAGTCTTCTTATGGATTCTTGGGTGGGCTAAGAATTTTAGTTTAACACCAACTGATAATTCTGTAACAGTAAAGTTTGATAATATATCAGGATTGGAAATTGGTGATGCCGTTACGGTAAATGGTTTAAGAAAAGGCTTTGTTGAGGATATAATAATTAAAAACCGTGGTGTAGTTGTTACATTAAAAGTTGATAATAAAGTTTTATTAAAAGAAGACGCAACATTTGCCGTTACAATGCTCGATCTTATGGGAGGGAAAAAAGTTGAAATCGATCCAGGCTCATCTGAAAATGAACTTGATTATAACCAGGTACATACAGGTGTATTTCAAGCAGATATTCCTTTGGTTTTATCAATGCTTGGCTCCTTCCAGCAGGATTTTTCTTCAACTATTTCTGATATAAAGATTACTCTTACTTCTTTAAATAATTATCTCACAGATAAAAAGCTTAATGAAGATATAAAATCTACTATGTCCAATCTTAGTGAAGTAACTCAAAAATTAAACGTACTTATTGATGAAAACAGGACGAGCTTAAAACAATTAACAACAAATGCAGCCCAGCTTACTGAAGAAGCAAAAACATTCCTTGAGTCAAATAAAGAAAAGATGAATACTTCATTAGAAGATTTACAGTCCCTCCTTAAAAACAGTGACAATCTGATTACAAAGTTAAATAAGTTTACCGATGAGCTTGAAGCTAAGCAAAATAATCTTGGTAAAATTATTTACGATGAAAATTTTTATAACGATCTTTCCCAATCTCTTAAACAGCTAAATGAATTGACTAAGATGATAATTGAACAGCTTAAAGATGATGGAATTAAAATAGATGCAAACATCTTTTAGAAGATACTTCTTTTTAATTCTCCTATTCTCAATTCCAAATTCATATACTCAATCTAATGAACCATTTAAAAACGGAGCAGTTGTTTCTGCAAATAAACTTGCATCAATTATTGGAGTTGAAATTTTAAAGAAGGGAGGAAATGCTATTGATGCAGCAGTTGCTGTTGGTTTTGCTCTTGCAGTAACTTATCCTTCAGCCGGAAATTTAGGCGGCGGCGGATTTATGGTTATTCACTTTTGGGATGGAAAATCCACAACAATTGATTACCGTGAAAAAGCTCCGATGAATTCTCATCGTGATATTTATCTTGATAAAGATGGAAAATATATTCCTGAATTAAGTAATTCAGGAGTTACATCGGTTGGAGTTCCCGGAAGTGTTGCCGGGTTGTTATATGCTTTGGAAAAATATGGAACATTAACTCTTGAAGAAGTTATTGAGCCTGCAATCAGATTAGCTGAAGATGGTTTTATACTTGATTATTATACAGCAAATTCTTTCAGGAATAATCTCAAAGATTTTAGCCAGTATGAATCATCAATGGATATTTTTTCTAAGGAAGGGAACCCTTATGAAATGGGTGACAGGTTTTTCCAGCCTGATCTTGTATGGACATTAAAACAAATTAAAGAAAAAGGAAGAGATGGTTTTTACAAGGGTAAAGTTGCAGAGCTATTTGTTGAGCAGGTTCAGATGAATGGTGGTTATATTTCTTTAAAAGATTTGGAAGATTACCAACCGGTTGAAAGAAAACCTGTAAAAGGAACTTACAGGGGATATGAAATAATCTCTATGGGACTACCTGCTTCCGGTGGTGTTTGTTTAATTGAGCTTCTTAATATTCTTGAGAATTATTCTTTTACTAAAGATGAGTGGGGAAGCAGCGCTTATATCCATAAACTGGTTGAAGCAATGAAATATGTTTATGCAGACCGGTCAAAGCATCTCGGTGATCCGGATTTTTATGATGTACCTGTAAAATCTCTTTTATCTAAAGATTATACAAGAGAAATTTTTAATAAGATAAAAGACATTGCAATACCTTCATCTGAAATTACTTCTCCCGATCCTATTACTCTTATTGAAAGCAATGAAACAACACATTACTCCATTTATGATGGTTATGGAAATGCTGTAAGCACAACAACCACAATAAATTCTTCTTACGGAAATAAAATTGTAGTTGATGGTGCCGGCTTTTTAATGAATAATGAAATGGATGATTTCAGTTCAAAGCCGGGTGAACCAAATATATTTGGTTTGATTGGCGGAGAGGCAAACGCAATCGAACCGGGGAAAAGAATGTTGAGTTCAATGACTCCCACTATTATTCTTAAAGAAGGTAAGCCATATTTAATTGTTGGTTCACCCGGTGGTTCCACAATTATTACGGTTGTCTTGCAGGTTGTTCTTAACTGCTTAGACTTTGGAATGAATATTAAGAAGGCAATTGATATGCCCCGAATTCATCATCAATGGCTGCCTGATTTAATTGACTATGAACCATTTGCTTTACCATTAGACGTAAAAGAAAAATTAATAAAGCTTGGACATAAGTTCGGAAAAATAACGGAGCTTGGCAGAGCTGAGGGAATTATTATTGATGAAAATAATAATATCTGGGGTGCAACAGATCCTAGAGGTTATGGCGGAATTACAGGATATTGAAAATTTAAAACGTGAGACTCATTTTTGTTGGTAAAAGCATCCAAAGGAGACTCACTTGTTAGTTATCACTCTATTCCTTTATTTTTACTCCCAACAAAAAGAGTATTAAATGGTAATTGGTATTGGAATAGACATAATCGAAATAGAAAGGATAAAAGAAAGTGTTGATGAATATGGCGACCACTTCCTAAAGAAAGTTTACACCAAAAGCGAAATTAAATATTGTCTTTCAAAAAAAAACAAATACCAGCACCTTGCGGCTCGTTTCGCGGCTAAAGAAGCAATCTACAAAGCAATATCTTCCAACTGGGATAGTGAACTTAGCTGGCAGGATATGGAAATAATAAACGCTCCTAATGGTATGCCTGAAGTTAAATTCAAAGGAAATCTTGAAAAATTTCTGTCAAATGAAAAAAGTCTGAAAATCTCTATGAGTCATTCAAGAGACTATGTTGCCTGTGTTGCAATAGTCTATAAAGAGACCTGACTTTTTTATTGGATAATTCCATTCCAATTCCTTATTTTTTGTGATAATATTTTAAAACCTAATTAAGGTCGTAATTTGTCAAAAAAATTTTATGATATTTTCAACTACGGTTCGCTTGCAATTGTATTTATTATTCTGATTCTTATGTTAACAAAAGCCATTCCTGTAGAATGGTTTGTATATCTTGCATCATTTGCAATTTTACTTTTAATATTAAGGATCTTCTTTAGAATTTCTATGAGTGTAAAAAACAGGAATAAAATAAAGGTGTAAGTCTTCGAACCCTCTAAACGAATTAATGGTAAACTGAATGCAAAAGTATTAATCCTTAACCAGAGTTACGAACCATTAACTGTTTGTAATATCAAAAAGGCTATGATCCTTATTTACCTTGGTAAAGCCGAGCTTGTTTTTGATGATAAAAGAAAAATGATAAGATCCGTTAAGGAAACATTTCCTTGGCCAAGTATAATACGTTTAAGTTACTTTGTTCGTGTACCCTATAAAAAAGTTGTATTAACCAGGAAGAATATTTTACGACGCGATGGTTTCAAATGTGTTTATTGCGGCAGAAGTGATTTACCTTTAACGATAGATCATATTGTACCTAAAGCAAGGGGCGGAATTGACAGTTGGGAGAATCTGATTTCTGCATGTACTTTTTGCAACAATAAAAAAGGAGATAGAACACCACACGAAGCACAGATGGAAATGCTTTATCGGCCTTTCAAACCAAGTCATATTATGTTTATAAAAAATGTTGTAGGAAAACTAGACGATAACTGGAAACCATATCTTTATCTTTCCTAAATCATCTTGTATTTACAGGAATATTACTCCTATTATTACTATTTTTGATATTAAATTTCTGAAAAATTTCCCTTATGCGTAAGAAAAGAATACTAAGCGGAATGCGTCCAACCGGTAAGCTTCACATCGGGCATTATGTTGGAGCTCTGGAAAATTGGGTTAAACTTCAGGATGAATATAATTGTTATTTCCTTATTGCAGATTATCATGTTCTGACGACAAGTTTAAAGACTGATGATCTTTATGATAACTCGATTGAAATGTTGATTGACTGGCTGGCAACCGGGCTTGATCCTCAGAAAAGTCCGATGTTCAGACATTCGCAGATTAAAGGACATTCTGAGCTTGCATTGATTTTTGGCATGCTGATAACTGTAAACAGACTTGAAAGAAATCCTACATTAAAAGACCAGGTGCGTGATTTGAATATTGAAAATTTAACTTTCGGGCATCTTGGTTATCCTGTTCTCCAGGCTGCAGATATATTAATGTATAAAGGTGAAGCAGTTCCTGTTGGGGAAGATCAGGTTCCTCATGTTGAAATCACAAGAGAAATTGCCAGAAAATTTAATAATGAGTATGGAATGGTTTTTCCTGAGCCTGCACCATTGTTAACACAATTTGCACGATTACAGGGACTTGATGGAAGTACAAAGATGAGTAAGTCGCTTGGTAACACTATTCTATTATCTGACGATCCCGAAACTATAAAATCAAAATTGAGGAAAGCTGTTACCGATCCGAATAAGATAAGAAAAAATGATCCGGGTAATCCGGATATTTGCCTTGTGTTTTCTTATCATAAAAAATTTAACAAAGAGGAAATTCCTGAAATAGATGCAGGCTGCAGATCAGGAGCTTTAGGTTGCGTTGACTGTAAAATGAATTGTGCATCAAAAATTTCTGCATTCCTTGAACCTGTTAGGGAAAAAAGAAATTACTATGAAAAAAATATTGATCTTGTGAAAGATATTCTTATGGATGGAGAAAGAAGAGCTGGAATTACGTCAGAAGAAACTATGAAGCAAGTCCGTAAAAACATGAAAATGGGATAATGTGTATAAAATAAAGCTAGATCATTTTGAAGGGCCTTTAGATTTGCTTCTCTTTTTTATTAAGAGGGATGAGTTGAATATTTATGACATTCCGATTTCAAAGATTACAAAAGAATTTCTTGAATATGTAAATCTTATAAAAATGCTCGATCTTGAGGTTGCTGGAGATTTTATCCTGATGGCGTCTACATTAATGCACATTAAAGTAAGAATGCTTTTACCTAAAGTGTTTGATGAAAAGGGAGAAGAGATTGATCCAAGAGCAGAATTAGTTAAAGCTTTATTGGAATATAAAAGATACAAAGAAGTTTCTGAAGACCTTGCTTTCATGGAATCAGATCAAAGAAAAATTAATTATAGAGGAAATTTTTCTGCTGATGAAAAAGAAGCAATACCCGAATATGAAGTACTTCTAAGGAATGTTACGGTTTTTGATCTTGCCAAAGCATTCAAAAAAGTACTTGATGGATTTAAAGAAGAACCTGTTCATGAAATTAACAAAATAAATGTAACAATAGATGAACAGATTGAATATATTCTAAAATTTTTAGAGGCCAGTGGCGAAATTCATTTTCTTTCACTAATAGAGAACATAAAAGAAAAAATCAGGATCATTGTAACATTTATTGCGTTATTAGAGCTTGTAAAAGTTGGCACCATCCGAATTAAGGAAACAAGTAATTTTAATGATTTTATTTTATTAAAGGGTGATAAAAATTATGGAAAAAATATATCACTCAGTAATTGAAGCTTTGATATTTTCATCGGATGATGTTATCAATTCTGTTGAAATTATTAAGGCAATTAAAGCAATTGATGGAGAAGAAATTCAAATCACGCATAATGATATTGAAGAATCTATTGATTTGCTGAATAAAAATTTTGAAGAATACAATCTTTCTATAAGAATATTGCGAATAGCAAATGGTTATCTTTTTGCAACAACAAAAGATTATTCCAAGTATGTTGGTTATTTGTCTTCGGAAAAATCCAAAAGAAGATTAAGCCAGGCTGCATTAGAAACACTTTCGATTATCGCTTATAAACAACCGATTACAACTCCGGAAATTGAATCAATCCGCGGGGTTAATTCTGATTATATTCTTAATACCCTTCTTGAAAAAAATCTCGTAACAATTTCAGGTAGGGCAGAAAGCGTTGGAAGGCCATTGCTTTATTCAACAACTATTGAGTTCCTTAAATATTTTGGACTGAATAGAATTGAAGATCTGCCGAAACCCAGAGAGATTGAAGAAATTATGAATGATGAAGATTTTATTGAGCAGAAGAGAAAAATATTTATGAATACAATTGAAGATTCAATGGAAAACGAAATACAAGAAGAAGGAAATGCTGATCAGACTTAACAGGTTTATTGCCGAAAGTGGAACCGCTTCAAGAAGAAAATCCGAAGAATTTATTTTACAGGGCAGAGTTAGTATTAATGATAAAATAATCACTGAACTTAGTTTTAAGGTTGATTCCGATAAAGATGTTGTTAGAATTGATGATGAGAAAATCATTCCTAAAAGGCATATCTATTTAATCATGAATAAACCTAAAGGAGTTGTAACTACAACTGATGATGAAAAGAACAGGAAGACTGTTGTTGACATAGTAAAGACAAATGAAAGAATTTTTCCGGTTGGAAGACTTGATTATAATACAACCGGAGTTCTTCTTTTAACAAACGATGGTGAATTTTCTAATTTTCTTA
>CAZECH010000070.1:0-10376 GCA_964510675.1 uncultured Ignavibacteriaceae bacterium | reverse complement strand
ATAGCTTCAATTACTTTTTTATTTCCAACAGCCCAGCCAATCCTGAAGCCTGTCATTGCATATTGCTTTGATACTCCGTTTATAACAATCAATTTAGAATTTTCTGAAAGATCTTTTGCATACTTGTAACAGTTGATTGGTTTTTTTCCGTCGAAGATCAAACGATGATAAATATCATCCATTATTAACCAGATATCGCGGCGTTCACAAAAATCAACCACATCAGAAATAAATTGTTCGGAGTACATTGCACCGGAGGGATTATTAGGACTGTTAAGAATAACTGCCTTTGTGTATGAGCCTACCCTTTGTTCAATATCCTGTATTCGTGGATAAAAAGTTCCATCTTCTGCATAAACAGGAACTCCAATAGCTCCACATAGTTTTGCCATATCGGGATAACTAACCCAATAAGGTGCAGGATAAAGAACTTCCTCCTGTGGATTAAGAACTGCCTGGAGGGCAACCATAATTGCCTGCTTGGCTCCACCTGAAGCAATAATATTTTCAGGTGCAACTTTGCGGTCATAAAATTCTTCTGTATATCTTATGATTGCTTTTTTTAGAGCAGGAATTCCATCTGCAGGTGCGTATCTTATTTCGGCTGTATTTAGATGTGCAACAGCAGATATAATTGCATCCATTGGAACTTTGCTTTTTGGTTCCCCGCCCCCAAGATGAATTACAGGATCACCTTTCTCACGAAGTATAGCAGCTTTCTCATTTAATTTTAAAGTAGGTGAAGCGCTAATGGTTTTAGCAATTTGGCTAAGGCTCATATTATACCCCTGATTAATTATAAAAAACCTCTCTTTAAAGATGTGAAAATTCTATTGCTAAATTATTTTTAGTTTGGATGAGAAGCAAGTGAAGTGATTACAAAATGTAATTATAAATGGAAAAATTTTTGAAGACAGCTCACGCAATGAAAAATCAAAAGAATTAATGAGTAGTTAATTGGATTTAATACTTTTTTATTTGAATTGATCCCACTGCTTCTGCTACCCCTCTATTCCCACTATTAGTTTGAACAGTTAAAACAGTTTGCTAATTTTGAATTAGCTTTTATTAATTTATTTAAATGGAGTTTTTAATGCGGAAAAAAGTTATTGCCGGAAACTGGAAGATGAATAATGATATATCTGAAACCCAAAATCTTATTACAAGGTTAACAAGCGGATTATCAAAAATTAAATATAATTGTGATGTAATTGTTTGCCCTCCTTTCACATCGCTAAGTGAAGCAAGCACATTATTAAAAAATACTCCCGTAAAGCTTGGAGCCCAAAATGTTCACTATGAAGATAATGGTGCATATACTGGTGAAATCTCTCCATCAATGTTAAAGAGTGCTGGAGTTGAATATGTAATTATTGGACATTCAGAGAGAAGAACTATCTTTAAGGAAACTGATGAAACAATAAATAAAAAAATAATCAAAGCTCTTGAGAGAGGATTGAAAGTAATCTTTTGCATTGGAGAGACTCTTGAACAACGCGAAAAAGAAATCACGATGGATATTATAAAGAGACAGGTTATAGAAGGTCTGAAAAATATTCCTGAAGCCAAAATGCCTGAGATAATTATTGCCTATGAACCTGTCTGGGCAATTGGAACAGGACGTAATGCAACACCTCAACAGGCACAGGAAGTTCATTCTTTTATAAGGAAGCTTGTTGCGAACATTTATTCTTCACAAACAGCAGAAAATTTAGTAATTCAATATGGCGGCAGTGTTAAACCGGATAATGCTAAAGAACTTCTTTCTCAACAGGATATTGATGGTGCTTTGGTTGGGGGTGCATGTCTTAAAGCCGAATCATTTATAGATATTATTAAAGCTGCTTAATTTTTTTTGGTAGTTACTATTAGGACAAGTCGACAACTTGTCCTGCAATATATTGCCTGTAAATCATATGATTTTCATTGCATTCCCTTCGATTCGTTAGTATATTTGTACGTTTAGTTTATACAATTAAGGATTAACAATACCGGATGGGATTTCCCAAAATATTCTTCTCTTTAATATTATTTTTTCTGTTTATTTCATCAAATTTCTCAATTTCTCAAATCATTTTTAAGGAACTTCCTTCTTATAAGCTTGATTTTTCCGATTCATCCTTTTTTGGATTGAGCAATACAAGAAGTATTATCCCTTTAAATGGCAAATGGAAGGTTTTTTCTGCGGAAGATAAAGAACCACGGAAAATTTCTGTTAATGTTCCATCTGTTTTTTGGGGAGACGGTGAATTTATTTTTGAAAAAACTTTTAATCTTACCAAAGAACAGGTTTCCCGAAATAAGATCAATCTTTACTTCTTAGGTTTGAATTATTTTGCAGATGTATTGGTTAACGATATTGTGGTGTATAAACATAGAGGAGGAGAATATCCCTTTATAATTGAATTACCAAAAGATATTCTCAATTCAGAAAAAAGTAACAGGATTTCTGTAAAACTTTCTTATAAACCTGATTCCGAAAATACAATACCGGTTAAGCAGAAATTTCTATTTCCCGGAATTTTCGGCGGTATAAATAAAGATGTATATCTTTATCTTGAACCAAACATATCTATTTCAAATTTTGATTTTAATTATGACATAGATTCCAAAACAAATAAACTTTTATTAAGTGTAAACAGCAGGATTGAAAATAAGGATGTAAGGAAAAGCACGGACACGAGTGTAGTAAATAATGATTTTGAAATTTCCATTAATGTTTTTAATCCCGATCTTACAATTGCTGCAAAGAGCAAGAATGAAGTTTTTCAGCTAAAAAGCAACCAGGTTAAAAACTTAAAACAAACATTAGAGATTTCTAATCCGTTACTTTGGTCTCCGGATTCACCACAGCTTTACAAAATTGAAATATCAATGGTGAATAATAAAGTTCTTATTGATAGAACAATAAAAGAATTTCCTGTTTACTTTTTATCTTCCGGCAATGATGATGTGATATTAAATAATCAATCGTTCGAATTCAAAGGAGTTACCTACGTTCCATCATTTGGTGAATATGGTAGTCTTGCTTCTTTTAAGCAGATGGAAGAGGACATCAGGTTTATCGCTCTAACAGGTTTTAACAGTATCCGTTTTGCAAAATCAGTTCCACATCCTTACTTCATCAGATTATGTGAAAAGTATGGATTGCTGGCTTTAATTGAAATCCCTCTTAATTACATCCCGGTTAATATTTCTGCTGATCCAAACTTTATAGAACGAAGCAAAAGTTATCTTTCAGATTTCATAAAAGGTTATTCAAAATTCGGTAAGTTTGCGGCTATCGGGCTTGGCAGCTCATACCTGCCCTTTCTTGAGGAACATATAATATTAATCGAAAAGCTCGAAAGTGTAATTCCCAAAGAAAAAGGGTTGTTAAGTTATGCTTCCTTTTCAGGAGTTAATCTTTCTGCAGCAAAAGATCTTGATTTATATGGAATTGAAATTACCGGTGAATCACTTGCTGAAGATACTTTAGGATTAAGTACATCAATTGAGTTGGTGGGGAAAGGGAGGCTTTTTATAAGTGAGATAACCTATTTTGTTAATTCAGGCAGCTCAAGCGGATATGTTAACGAAAATACTTACGAAGCACAGGCAAAATATTTTGAAGATTTTATTGATGCTCTTCCCAATGAAAAAGCATCCGGTTATTTTATAAATTCTGTTTTTGATTATCGCGGAAACTATTCATCTCTTCTTTCAGAATATAATGAATCTAATATTTACAGCATTGGCCTTGTGAGTGAAAACCGGCAAACCAATTACCTGAGCTATAAAGTAATTCAATCAAAACTTCAGAATGCTGAAAGAATAACTATTCCAATCGGGACAGAGAGTGATAAATCTCCAATGGCATTTATTGTAATTGGGCTTGTGCTTGCTTTAATAATAGGTGTACTGGTCAATTCAGGAAGAAAATTCAGAGAAGATGCATCCCGCGCTTTGCTTCGTCCCTATAATTTCTTTGCAGATATCAGGGATCAGAGAATTATTTCGAGTTATCACAGCACAGTTATGTCAATTGTAGTCGCTGTAATTATGTCGCTTATTATCAGTTCTCTTTTGTACTATCTTAAGGATCATATTGTATTTGAAAAAATACTGCTTTCATTTGGAAGTGTGACTTTGATAAATACAATTAGTTATCTTGCGTGGAATCCCTTAAATACTATTGTTGTGCTTACAATTTTCTTTTATGTTTTAATGATTTTAATACTAATTGTAATAAAATTCTTTTCTTTATTTGTAAAGAACAGAGTTTATTTCGGCAGTATATATTTTACTCTTGTTTGGTCTTTCCTTCCTATCGTTCTCTTAATACCGGTGGGAATTGTTCTTTACAGGGCACTTCAAGCTGATGTCGCAAACTTTTACATATATGTTTCATTTATTCTTTTTGCTGTCTGGATTTTTAACAGGTTAATGAAAGGCATTTATGTAATCTTTGATATTAACCCGGGTCGTGTTTATATGTATAGTATTATTGTGTTATTTATTTTAGCAGGCACGTTCATACTATATTATGAATTCACAAATTCTCTTTCAGACTATCTTCTGCTTACTTTCAAACAATATAATATTTCCGATTTGTTATAATGTATTTATCCAAGCTTGAAATTTTCGGTTTCAAATCTTTTGCACAGAAGACCTCTGTCCTTTTTAACGAAGGCATTACATCTATTGTTGGCCCTAACGGCTGCGGTAAAACAAATATTGTTGATGCAATAAGATGGTCTCTTGGTGAGCAGAGAAGCAGTGCATTAAGAAGCGATAAGATGGAGAATGTTATCTTTAACGGTACAGCAAATAAAAAACCAATGGGGATGTCTGAAGTTTCACTTACAATTCAAAATACAAAAGGAATACTCCCGACTGATTACTCCGAAGTTACTATTACAAGAAGAATTTTCAGATCTGGTGAAAGCGAATACTTGCTAAATAAAAATATCTGCAGGCTTAAGGATATTACAAATCTCTTTATGGATACAGGCATTGGTGCAAATGCTTATTCTGTTATTGAATTGAAAATGGTTGAAACTATCCTCAGTAATAAAGCTGATGAACGAAGAGTAATGTTTGAAGAAGCTGCCGGTGTTAATAAATATAAGCTGAGAAGACGGCTTGCTCTAAGAAAGCTTGAAGAAGTAAAAGCAGATCTTACAAGAGTAAATGATATTGTAACAGAAGTCGAGAAGAAAGTGAACTCGCTTGAACGCCAGGCAAAGAGAGCCGATAAATACAATAAGATATCTCTTACTTTAAGAGAGCTTGAAATTGATCTTGCTGAACGTGAGTTGGCTTTTTTTAATAAAGAGAGAGTTGATTCAAAGAATAAAAAAGAAGAAAATTTTAAAATCAAAATTAATTTTGAATCACAGTTAACGGAGCTTGAAGATAAGATTAAAGATGTTAAGCATCATCTTTCCGATGCTGAAGCAAAATTGAAAGTTAAGAGAGATGAAGTAACATCACTTAGAGAAGAAATTTATAACCGGCAGAAAAAAATATCTGTTGAGCAGGAAAAGAAAAGATCACTTGAAGAAAATATTATAAGATACAAACAGGAATTAGAGGAACTAAAAATTCAATTACAGAATTCCGAGAAGATTATTAAAGAAGGTTCTCTGGCAATTGCGAATTATGGAAATAACATTAGTTCCAGAACATCTGTAAAAGAAACTCTTGAGCAAGATGTTGCTGATTCAAAATTGAAACTGGAAGAAAAAAGAACCGAAGTAAAAACGGAAAACCAATCTCTTGTTGAAAAGGTAAAAGAGATAACGAATAAAGAAAATGATCTTGTTAATCTTCAGAAGCAGATTGAAGCAAGAAACATTTCAATCAACAAGGCAAATGAGAAGATTCAGGCATTAACTAATAATATTGCAAAGACAGTAGGTTTTATCAGTGAACTGAATGATGAAAAATCAAAAACAGATGCAGAGCTTGCAGAAGCTGAAGCAGAATATTTAAGAAAACAAAAAGAAAAAGAAGAGCTTGGAAAAGAATTTGCCCGACTTAAAGAAAAAGAACTTGGCATAAAATCAATAATAAATGCTTTAAAGGATAAGATCAGTTTCATTCAAACTCTTATTGATAATCTTGAAGGTGTTTCCAAAGGAGCCAAAGCTTTACTTGAAAGCAATGATTGGACAAGTAAAGAAAAAACTCTTCTTGCCTATGCAGGGAATACTTCGGAAGAATTTCGTTTTGCTATTGAAGCAGCTTTAAAAAATAATCTGAATAATATTCTTGTTGATACGATAGAAGATCTTAAGAAGGGAATAAAGTATTTAAAAGACAAGAATATTGGTAAAGCAGGGTTCTATTTAACAAGTACTTTTGAAAAAGAGAATGGCAGTTTTTTCAACAGCATTCGGAATTTTCTGTTAAACAGAAAAAGAAAGTCTATTTCTAAAGAGAAAGGTTTTATTGATTGGGCAAAAGATGTTGTAAAGACTGAGCCGAAATGGAAAACTTTTTTTGACAGGATAACAGAGAACGTTGCAATTGTTGATTCCTTAGATACTGCTTTCAGGTTAAAACAAAAATATAAAGGATTCAGCTTTACAACACTTGATGGTGATTATCTTGATGGTTCAGGTGTTATTGAAGGCGGCTCGTTGCCAAAAGGAGATGATTCTCTATTTGGTAGAAAGCAATATCTTGATAAAATAAAAAATGAACTCCCGGTTCATGAAAAAGAGCTTGAACAACTACAGGAAAAAATTCATAACACTGAAGAAAAAATTGTTAGCATAGATCTCAAGGTTCTTTCAGACCGGGGAAGAATGCTGGTAAACGATCTTGCTAATCTTGAAAAACAGATTGCACAGTTTGAGTATGAAAAGAAAAAATCGAATGATGAAATTGAAAAGACACGGCAGGAAATACATGAACTTGCAGCTGAATCAAATGGAATTGATAACGACAGGATAAAGCTTGGTGATCTTGTTAATTCTCTTCGCTTACAGATGAAGCAGAAAGAGAAGAAAAGAGAATTGCTGGAGACTGAATTCAATTCTTTAGATGATATATATAATAAAAAAGTTTCCGAGCTGAATAATATTAATCTTGAAATTGAAAGGCTTAACGGAGAAAAGAGAAATACTGAAAATGCTGTTCAAAGAGCTAAAGAAAATATTAATAACATTCAAAAGACAATTAATAAAAGGGAAACCGATATTAAAACATCTTCTGATGAAACATCTTCATTAACAGAAGAAATAAAAACCGATGAACAAACTTTACAATCACTTGATGAGAATAAAAAAATTCTTCTTGAAGAAGAAAAGAAAATTGATGCTGAATACGGAGAGATAAAAACTCAAATAAACAATATCGAAAAAGAGCAAAACAGGATAAGGAACGAGAGAGAAAGAGTGCAGGATGAGATTCATCAATCTGAAATGAAGCTTAGTGAGCTTTCATTAAAAATGGAAAATTTAAGAGAACATATTAAAGAATCATACTCACTTACGCTTGAGCAAAAAACTTTTGATGACCTCGATAGTATTGATTTCAACCAAAGGACAGAAGAAGTTAATGCATTAAAACAGCAGATTAAAAATTTAGGGCCGATCAATCTTCTTGCTTATTCCGAATATGAAGAGGAAAAAGAGCGTTTTGATTTTCTATCCAGGCAGAGAAATGACCTGCTGGATTCTGAAAAAGATATTGTAAAAACCATTGAAGAGATTAATATTACTGCACAGACCTTATTCATGAATACATTTGAAAAGATAAGGGAAAATTTTATAAACATTTTCAGATCATTATTTAATCCTGGTGATGAAGCAGATTTAAGGCTTGAAGAATCAGCCGCAAGTGTAACCGATCCTCTTGAAGCAAAAATAGAAATCATAGCAAAGCCAAAGGGTAAAAGGCCGACATCAATCGAATTACTTTCAGGTGGTGAGAAAACATTAACTGCAATTGCACTTCTTTTTGCAATCTATCTTGTTAAACCAAGCCCATTCTGTATCCTTGATGAAATTGATGCTCCTCTTGATGATGCAAACATTGACCGCTTTACAAAAATAATAAAGGATTTCAGCAAGGACACCCAGTTTATAGTTGTAACCCACAACAAAAGAACAATGGAAGCAGCCGATACTTTATACGGTGTTACTATGCAGGATGAAGGAGTTTCAAAATTAGTTGCTGTAAGATTTAATGAAGATTTAAGCGCTGTATCCTGATTAAAATTATAAATGAAAAAAGAATTTAAAATATTTATTGACTTCGACGGAACAATTACAACGACAGATGTTGGAGAAAACCTCTTTCTTAAGTTTGGCGATAAAGAAGAATCGATAAGAATTATTAATGATCTTCTGCAGGATAAAATATCTTCCAGGGAATGCTGGATTTCTTTGTGTGAATCTGCAGGAGAAGTAAATAATGAAGAGCTGAATAGTTTTATTGACTCGGTAAAGATTGATTCAACATTTAAAGACTTTATTCATTTCTGTTCAAAAAATGATTTTGAAATTATTATTCTCAGTGATGGATTTGATTATTACATAAGAAGAATTCTATATAAAGAAGGGCTTGGTGATTTAAAATTTTTCGCTAACAAAATGGAAATCTCCGGGAATAAATTAATTCCTTCTTTTCCGTACCTCAATATTGATTCCCCGGAGTCGGCAAACTGCAAAAGAAATCATATAATTAATAACAGCAGCGATGAAGAATATACGATTTTTGTTGGTGATGGTAATTCAGATAAGTATGCAGCTCAATTTTGCGATTTTATTTTTGCTAAAAGCGATCTTCTTAAGTATTGTGAAAGAGAACGGATATCTTATTTCCCGTTTGGGAACTTTAATGATATTAAACATATAATCATAAATCTTCTTTCTAAAAAAAGATTAAAGAAAAGACACCAGGCTGAACTAAAACGCAGGGAAGTGTATATACAGGAATAGCAAAGTATGAGTAATTCTTCATTATCATCTTTTCTTTTTAAATACCGAAGTTATACTCCGATTCCTTTTGTTATTGTAATGCTCTTTTATGAAAACGCTAATATCTGGAGCTTAATAGCAGGATTTATTTTGGTTCTTAAAGGTGAATTGATAAGGCTTTGGGGAGTAAGCTGGGCAGGAAGCGAAACAAGAGTAACAGGTAAACCTGAAGGTACATATTTAATTGTAAGCGGTCCATTTGCGCATACACGAAATCCTCTCTATACCGGCAATATTTTAATTTACCTTGGAATCGGGATTATGTCTTTCGCAATTTTCCCTTACCTGCAAATCATTGCTCTGCTCTTTTTCCTTTTTCAATATCATTATATCATAAAAGCAGAAGAAGAATTTTTACTTGGTAAGTATGGCGATGATTATAAGCATTATAAAGAAAATGTCCCTAAGTTTTTATGGAGACTTTCGCGCTATAAAAAACAGGATGTGAAACAGCCCCCATTTAAATTAAAAGCCGGATTAAGATCCGAAAGGAGAACTTTCCAGGCAATAGGGATTATTACAATTACAATTTTTCTTTTATGGTTTATAGGAAGGTTTTGAAAATGGAAGATGGAAAACATTCATCTCAACTCAATGATTCTTTATTAAATGTTTATCGAGAAAGTGTTGAATAAGTTTTTTAGATGAATGAAAACAATAAAAACATTATGATAATTGCTGGTGAAGTTTCGGGAGATATACTTGGTGCTGAGCTTACAACTGAATTAAAAAAGCTGGATAACAAAATAAATATTATTGGTGTTGGCGGTGATATGATGATGCAGTCAGGTGTTGAAATTATTTATCACATAAACAAATTGTCTTTTCTCGGTTTTGCAGAAGTTGTAAAACATCTTCCGTTCATAAGAAAAGTCCAAGGTGATTTAATCAATACAATTAAAGAGAAAAATATTAAGAATATAATTCTGATAGATTATCCCGGCTTCAATCTTAATTTTGCAAAAAAGATTAAACAGCTCGGCGTAAAAATTCTATATTATGTTTCCCCGCAGATTTGGGCGTGGGGTGGCGGAAGAATTAAGAAGATAAAAAATCTTGTAAGAAAAATGTTTGTTTTTTTTCCTTTTGAAGAGAAGCTATATGAGGATGCAGGAGTTGATGTTGAGTTTGTAGGACATCCTTTGTTGGACAGGTTAAGCAACTATAATTTTTTATCCAAAGAAGAATTCTTTAATAAATATAACCTTGATCCACAAAAAGAAATACTTCTTTTAATGCCCGGAAGCCGTAAACATGAAGTTGAAAAAATTCTTCCTGCTGTAATGAAAGCAGCAGAAAAGATTTGCAAAGAATTTAATATGCAAATAATAGTTGCAGGAGCAACAGGAATTGATGAAAATTTATTTGCAGATATATCTGGCTCTACTGAGCATAAAGTAGTTA
>CAZECH010000069.1:4292-10399 GCA_964510675.1 uncultured Ignavibacteriaceae bacterium | reverse complement strand
TGTTAACTCTTAACTTTCCTGTTCGTCATATCTCACCAAAGCAATTGATCCTTCCGGAACAAAAGGGCAGTTAACTATTACATCAGTTTGTTCCATCGGATATCCTCCCAATGAAATTTCTTCAGCGCTGGTTATTGTATTTGCTATATAGTCTGATGGAACTGTTACAAAATTAACCCGCCAGAAATCATTATAGTCATCATCACCAGGAATATCATCAATAATATTTAATTGTCCTTCCACAGGAGTTGATTCCCCATCTCTGATTAACACATAAATCGGTGCTGGTTCCGTAGGCTGCACATCAAAGTTATAGTAGGAAACAAACTCACCATTGGGTCCAAAGCCATGTGTAATAAAAGGATCCTGGTCGAAGTTTACAGGTTCATTTGGTCCGGGAAACATATTCATTTCATCTCTTACAAATAAATTCCCTGCTTCTTGGCTGAATCTATCAACTTCAATAAATCTTGCAACAACCGGACAATTTACAATTGCAGCACCTGTTGCAAGTATATTCGCAGCAACAGCAGTTGGCAGATCGTGCACATTTTCAAAATCAGCATTATCATAAATATTTACACTCCAAAGCGGAGAATAACCTTCGTCTTCCGGCAAAGTTGCCGGAACATTATGAGTTCTCCCCGTTAATTCCTCAGCAACAAAACCGGACGGAGGACCTCCTCCGGGTTCTCCCGGATTTATTTTAAATGTTACATATATTGGAGATTGCGGAACCATATTCATATTATCAACAGATAAAGCTCTCTCTGAAAAATTAAAATAGAATACAACCTTATTCTGGTACCATCCCAAGGTTAGCCCGGGATTTTCTTCTTGTCCATACCTGAATTTTGCTGAGGATCCTTCCGGCACTACCGGACAATTAACAATTACATTTGTTTGTTCCATAGGATATCCGGCTATGGAAATCTCTTCGGCACTTGTTAATGTATTTGCTACATAATTTGAAGGAACTGTTACAAAATTAACTCTCCAGAAATCATTGTAATCATCATCCCCGGGAATATCGTCAATTATATTTAACTGACCATCAACAGGAGCTGATTCTCCATCTCTGACTAATACATAAATCGGTGCTGGCTCTGTAGGCTGCACATCAAAATTATAATAAGCGATTAGCTCGCCATCGGGTCCTAGCCCTTTGGTAATAAAAGGTTCCACATCAAAATCGATTGCTTCATTAGGTCCCGGGAAACCATTTTCAGCATCACGAATAAAAAGATGTCCTGCTTCCATACTGAATCTGTCTATACTTGCCCTTTCAGTTGTATCCGGATCAACCTGTGATTTAACGCCCGGACTTATTAATAAAAATAATATTATGAGTGTATAAATGCAGTTTTTCATAAGTATCTCCTTTTTGATTATGCTGGATTTATTGAGTTAGTAATGACAAACTAAAATGATGAACACAGGCTAAACTAAATTGAAATCATCAAGTAATTATCACTTAAGTGTAACGATTTTATAATTTTTAAACAGTGGGAATGCGATGACTTACAACTAAATAAGTAATTCAAACAGAAAATGCTTCTGATATACGGATGGTTTTAATAATCAATAATATTTATCTTTCGTTGTATGAATTTGAATTGTAGCATCAATATGATTAAAAGAAATGGGGTTCTCTTAACAGCAATATCTCTTCTTATCATTCTTGAGAGCTGTTCATCTACTCACAATCATATTTCGCATGAAAAATGAAACGAAAAACTTGCTGCATTATTTATTTTATCAGACCTGAGGAAGTATTGTGTCGATAACAAGGAAATTTTAACAAACTGAAGCGAACGATATTTGCAAAAGAAAATATTGCCAAAATAAAATCAGCTTAAATATTTTATATATATGAAAATCGGAATTACCTGTTACCCTACTTATGGCGGAAGCGGAGTTATTGCTACAGAACTTGGCAAAGCTCTTGCTTTAAAAGGACATGAAATACATTTTATAAGTTATGCTCTCCCATTTAGACTGGCAAACTTTGTTGAGAATGTAGTATTTCACGAAGTGGAAATGAGCAGCTACCCATTGTTCGAATTTCCGCTTTATACTCTTGCTCTTGCCAGCAAAATGGTTGAAGTTGCTGAGTATGAAAAGCTTGATCTTTTTCATGTACATTATGCAATTCCACATGCAAGCAGTGCATTCCTTGCAAAGGAAATGTTGAAAGATAAAATCGATATTAAAATAGTAACGACTCTCCACGGAACTGATATTACTCTTGTCGGGCTTGAACCATCATTCCTGCCTTTAGTAAAATTCAGCATTGAAAAAAGTGATGGAGTTACTGCAGTATCAAGATTCCTTAAAGAAAAAACATTAACCAACTATGATATTGAAAAAGATATTAGAGTAATTCCAAATTTTGTTGATACGGAATTTTTCAAACCAAATTCTGACTGTACGTTCAGAAAAAATATTGCAGCCCAGGGTGAAAAAATACTTGTTCATACTTCTAATTTCCGTCCTGTAAAACGTGTACCAGATACAATAAAAATTTTTAACATTGTACAGAAAGAAGTTCCTTCAAAATTAATTCTTGTTGGAGACGGTCCCGACAGATCTGAATGTGAAAGGCTTGCAAGACAGTTAAAGCTCACGGATAAAGTTAAGTTCCTTGGTAAACAGGACGGATTGGTGGAAATCCTTACTGCATCAGATGTTTTTCTCATTCCTTCACAATCAGAAAGCTTTGGACTTGCGGCTCTTGAAGCAATGTCTTGCGGAATTCCTGTTGTCAGTTCAAGTGTAGGCGGCTTACCGGAATTAGTCGGGCATAATGAATCTGGTTTTATTGCAGAGATTGGAGATATTGAAAGAATGGCTAAATATGTTATTGATCTTCTTACAAACGAAAGGAAATATAAAATCTTTTCAAACAATGCAAGAGAAAGGACCATTAAAAAATTTGATACAAATAAAGTTGTTCCTCTATACGAAGAGTTTTATAAAGAAATCTTAAGTTCATAACTATGATTGTATATTGTGCAATCCCCTTTCGTGGGGATAAAACTTATGAAAGTTACTTTAATGAAATTATCAGCCACATTAATTCCCTGGGTCATACTGCGCTATGTGAACAAAATGCCGGTTTCAGGCCTGCTGCACCGTTAAGGGATTCCGAAATTTTCACACGTGATATTAAATGGATTGATAAAAGTATTGCTCTTATTGCAGAAGTTTCGGGTGCAAGCACAGGTGTTGGATTTGAGATTGCTTATGCAGTATATCAAAAGAAAATCCCGGTTCTTGCCTTAGCAAACAAAGAGGCAAAAAACGTTTCTGCAATGATTATCGGATGTAATTCAGATTTGATCACTCTTAAAAGATATGAGAATACTGATGATCTGAAGAAATCCATTTCAAATTTCCTTAAGAAAGTTGATGGAGCCTCCTGAGAGCTTATGAACGAAAAAGAGTTTATAAGTTCGTGGACATCGAAACTTGTTTCCGATGGTATTAAAAATTTCCCAAATGATTTCTTTTCTTTTAAGAACTTTTCCCAAAGGGATGTCCGACAGGACTCCTTCGGAGGATTCCCAAAAGAATTAAAACTCCCGGGAAAAACACTGCTTATCGGTGAAGAATTCTTCGGCAAACATGAAATAATAACAACAAGTGGTGAATCCGTACTTCATTCTGATAATTATTTTCAGGCAAAATTCATATTATATGCAAACAGAAATACTCCGGAGCTGATTCATATTCCTACTGAAGAAGCAGATCTAAAAAAAGCAGTTCAGTTATATGAAGCATATCTCGATTCTCTAATAAAAAATATTGAAAACGGTTATAAAAAAACTTTTCCTGAAGAAAAAAATTCCAAATTCGTAGTAAATGAAATTTTCAGGCAACTTAATCTTGTAAGAATTTAAGAAGAGTGATTAACCCCGGCGAAAAAATAAAAACTTATGTTGGTTTGTTATTCGGTGAAAAAAATCTTGCAGATTATATCTCTTTTATAAATTCAGAACCTCACCAATATCTTAGAGTCAATTCTCTAAAAACTACTCCGGAATTAATCAGCAAAAAACTTTTTGAAAGATATGCAATAGAAACTGAAGCAATTGCCGGAATGCCATTTGCACTTAGAGTAATTAAGGGTAATGATATAGCCGGAAAAACTTTAGAACATATTCTCGGTTACTATTATATTCAGGGTTTATCATCAATGATCCCTGCGATTATATTAACTCCGGGTGAAAATGATTTTGTGCTTGATTTATGTGCAGCACCAGGTTCAAAGACAACACAGCTTTCTGAGTTAATGAACAATAAGGGAACTCTTGTTGCAAATGAAATCCAGTTAAGCAGACTTAAAGCTCTTGTACATAATATTGAAAGGATGAATTCTATTAATGTGGGGATAATTCACCAAAAGGGAGAACTGTTAAGCAAAATTTATGAAAATTATTTTGACAAAATATTAATCGATGCACCCTGCAGCGGTTTGGGAATAATTCAGAAAAAGAGTGAAGTGGCTGGCTGGTGGGATGAAAAAAAAGTGCAGGTTCTTGCCGATCTTCAGTTAAGGCTTCTTATTTCCGCAATTAAAATGTTGAAGATTGATGGCGAAGCAGTTTATTCTACGTGTACATTAACAACTGAAGAGAATGAACTTATAATTGATAAAGTTCTCGAAAAGTATCCTTTGGAGTTAATTGATATTGAATTGCCTCTAACAAACCACGCCGGTTTAACATCATTAAAAGAAGTATCACTTAATCCTCAATTGTATAAAGGAAAAAGAATATTTCCATGGGAAACCGGAACAGATGGATTTTTTATTGCGAAACTGAGAAAGACAGGAGAAACAAAAAGTCCGGAGAAATATTCCCTTGTAAAGAGAGATTTGAAACTTCTTCACTATAATCATAAAGATCTTATTAAAAAACTGAAATACCTTGCTGACTATTTTGAAATTGATATTGAAATATTCTCACAATACAAATTCATAATTAAAAATAAAGATATTTATTTCGTTACTGGTAAATGGAATGATATTAACCCGGGAATGTTTGAAAGGATAGGATTAAAATTCGGAACTATTGATAAGTATGATGAAATAGTTCTAAACACACAAGCCTCTCAGTTGCTTGGGAAAGAAATAAAAAAAAATGTAGTTGAACTCCAATCAAATACGGAACTAAAAACTTATATGGAAGGCGGCATTGTTAAAACAGATCGTTTCAAAGAAGGACAATGTGTTGTCAAATATGATGAATACGTTTTAGGAACTGCAGTTGTAACCAAAGCAGGAATTAAAAGCCGCTTCCCAAGATCTAAAAGAACGCAGGAAATTTATTTTGAATAATTTGGAATTGTAAAGTGAATATCCAGATCTTAGGCACTAAGAATTGCAATAATACGAGGAAAGCAGAACGATTTTTCAAAGAAAGAAGAATCCCTTTTCACTTACGCAATCTTGAAGAAAAGGGTGTTTCAAAAGGCGAGTTGGAAAACATTAAACAAGTTATCCCGGTTGAAGAATTAATTGACAAAGATGGAAAACAATACCAGAAGAGAAACCTCAATTTTATGGTTTTTAATATTGAAGAAGAATTATTAGAAGATCCATTATTATTCAACACTCCAATTGTTAGGAATGGAAGATTAGTTACAATCGGTTATCAGCCCGATGTTTGGAAAGAGTGGATTAAATAAATGTCTTTCGTTAAAAATCTTACTTAATTCAATATAATTGCTATTTATTTCACTATAAAAATTTCAGCTGGTTATCACAAATGAAAATGAAACATCTACCCAAATATTTAAAACAAATGATTTAACAAAGAAATTAGACTCAATAATACGGCATCCAATTTGTACGGGGCAATTAAACCAATTGACAGTCGTTTAATCCTAAGGAATGTGTTACATTAAGCAGATGAATTGATTATGAATGTTTCTATGACCCGATTCACTAATTATTTCAAAATGTGTATTATATTATTTCCAGCCTCAAGTAAAACTCTGTTTTATCCTCTTATTGGTTGAATATGTTATTTAAGGAAAATGATCTTATGAAATTGAAAGGAATAATTCCTTCCAAAGTTAAATGGCATTTGATTTTAGCTTTG
>CAZECH010000069.1:0-4192 GCA_964510675.1 uncultured Ignavibacteriaceae bacterium | reverse complement strand
GAAATTGAAAGGAATAATTCCTTCCAAAGTTAAATGGCATTTGATTTTAGCTTTGAGTTTTACAAGCATATTATTAATTGTTGGTGCATACCAATATTACATTTTGGAAAAAGACAGAATCCGGCGGGATAAAATTAATGATCTATCTGCTATTACCAATCTTAAAATAAAAGAAATAGTACAATGGCATAAGGAAAGGAAATCCGAAGCGGAATATTTCTCGGAAGGCAGTACATTTATAAATTATACTAAAGAATTGAACATTAACATAAATGAAATTCAAGCTAAAAAATATTTTACTAAAAGCCTTGAACATATAAAAGCAACCCACTCCTATGAAAATATTTTTATTTCTTCCCGCTTGGGAAAAATACTTTTCAGCCTCGAAAATAGCTTTATCAGAATTGATTCTGTAACAAAACAATATATTCAGGAAGCTATCTTACAGAAAAAAATTTTTTTTAGAGATATATTTTACTGTCCTGAACATAAACGGGTTCACTATGATTTAGTTTCACCTATCATTGATGAAAATAATAATTCAGTTGCTGTAATGATAATGCGAATTAACCCGGATGACTATTTATATTCTCTCATTCAAAGCTGGCCATTACCAAGTGAAACTGCAGAAGTATTAATTTTCCGGAAGGAAAAAGATCACGTGCTTTTTCTAAACGATCTTAGGCATAAAAAGAATATAGTATTGTCGGAAAAAATTCCTTTAATTCATAAAGACGAAGTTTCAGTGATTGCAGTTTCGGGAAGACAAGGAATTATTGAAGGGAAAGACTACCGTAATATTGATGTAATAGCTGATGTGCATCCGGTACCCGGGACATCCTGGTTCCTTGCTTCAAAGATTGATAGTGGTGAAGTTTATTCGGAACTGGGTTCCAAGAAAATACTTATTTCACTTATAGTGATTATTTCAATTCTATTTGTAGGAACAGGAATAACCTTAGCTTATAATTACCGGAAAACTAATCTCTATAAAGAGATGTTTTTGAAAGAAAAAAAACTTTCTGAAACTCAGGAAGAGTACCGAACTGCACTTTACAGTATTGGCGATGGGGTTATTACTACTGATATAAACGGTTGTATTAAACAAATGAATTTTGTCGCGGAACAATTGACTGGCTGGAAAGAAGCTGAAGCAAAGGGGAGAATATTAAATGAAGTATTTCATATTCTGAATGAAGAAACATATACATTAATTGAAAATCCGGTTCAAAGAGTTATAAAAGAAGGAATTGTTTTAGGATTTGCGAATCATACACTCCTTGTTTCAAAAACCGGAAAAGAAATCCCAATAACCAACAGCGCCTCTTCAATTAAAAATAAAGATAATGAAATTATGGGAGTTGTTTTAGTATTCAATGATCAAACCGAAAAACGTGCTGCACAGAAAATGCTTAGTGAAAGTGAATTAAGGTTCTCTACAATTTTTCATTTCAGTCCGGTGGGAATAGCCATAAGTAATATAGATGATGGTAAATTTGTCGATGCTAATGAATCCTTCTTAAAACTTTGCGGATTCACTAAAGAAGAAATAATCGGTTTATCCTCAGTTGAAATGGGGGTTAATCCTGAAGAAAGAAATCGATTTGCCGAAGTATTAAGAGAGAAGGGAAAAATTCAAGGTGTTGAAAGAGAATTCCGTTTGAAATCTGGTGTGAAAAAAAACGGGTTGCTGTCTGCAGATTTAATTGAGCTTGATGGGAAAAAATATGTTTTAAGTATTATTCATGATATCACTGATCGAAAACTTACCGAAGAAGCATTGCAGGCATCGGAAAATAAATTCTCAACTGCGTTCCGGATTTCACCAGACTCAATAAATATTAATCGCCTGTCTGATGGAGTTTATATTGAAGTTAATGAAGGTTTTTGCAGCACGACGGGTTATAAACCGGAAGAGATAATTGGCAGGTCTTCCCTTGATTTTAACATCTGGGTTGAACCGAAAGACAGAGAGTGCTTGGTTCAAAATCTCAAACAACATGGCCATGTTGTAAATATGGAAGCTCTTTTCAGAATGAAAAATGGTGAAATCCTGACAGGATTAATGTCTGCACGAACCATCAATTTAAATGGTGAGGAATGTATACTATCAATCACCAGGGATATTAGTGAACGAAAACACGCTGAAGAAAAAATCAGGAAATTATCCAGGGGTATCGAACAAAGCCCGGCAGTAATAATGATTACCGATATTAACGGAAATATTGAATATACAAATCCGAAGTTTACAGAAGTTACCGGTTTTACATTTGATGAAGTCAAAGGAAAAAACCCGCGTATTCTTAAATCAGGGGACAAGCCGCTTGAAGAATACCAGGGTATGTGGAAAACACTCCTCGATAAAAAAGAATGGCGAGGAGAATTTCAGAACAAAAGAAAGAACGGTGAATTATATTGGGAGCTTGCTTCAATTTCACCTATAGTTAATGAACGCGGTGAGATTACTAACTTCATTGCAGTTAAGGAGAATATTACTGAATGGAAAAAGATGACAAGCGAACTCATCATTGCAAAAGAAAAAGCTGAAGAGATGAACCGAGTTAAATCTTATTTCTATGCAAATATAAGTCACGAACTCCGTACCCCTTTTGTTGGAATAATTGGTTTTGCCGAACTTCTTGCCGAAACACTGAAGAAATCGGAAGAGAAGGACATGGCGGAAATAATATTAAAATCTTCCAGGAGATTAATAGATACGTTAAATAAAATTCTGAATATTGCAAAACTTGAATTTGATAAACCCGAAATTCACTTAAGTTACATAGATCTTCGCGAGATCTTCAAAAATCTCAGGATACTTTATTCAAAATCCGCAGAGATGCAGAATACAACAATCAGAACCGAATTTAAATGCAAATATTCATTATTCAGAACAGATGAAATTTTACTCCATGAAATATTAACCAACCTCATCAGCAATGCTGTTAAATATACTTCGAATGGTTTGATCGAAATAAGTGCTGAGACAATCATAAAAAACAAAAAGGAATATCTGACAATTAAAGTTGCGGATAATGGTATCGGTATTCCAAAAGAAAAGCAAGAAATAATCTGGCATGAATTCCGGCAGGTAAGCGAAGGGTTCAGCAGATCATTTGAAGGAACAGGACTTGGATTAAGCATCGTAAAAAAATATACTGAATTACTTGGCGGAGAGATATTCCTTGAAAGTGAAGCTGGTAATGGATCTACTTTTACAGTTGAACTACCAATGATGTTGCTTCCCAATGAAATTAGCAAAACAGCTGTGCAGGAAAATTCTGTAGAGAAGGAAATATTAGTTGAAAATAAAGCAACCGGAAAATCAATTTTATTAGTTGAAGATGATCCGATTGCAGCCGAATTTGTTCGGCGAATTCTATCTGAGAATTATAATCTTGATTTTGCTAAATCAGCAGATAAAGCATTAGAAAAGATCGGGACGAATCATTACTCCGCTTTACTTATTGATATTAATCTTGGCTATGGAATGGATGGTGTAGAATTAATGCAATTAATAAGAAAAAAGCCTGAATATATTACAATTCCAATTGTTGCAGTTACGGCATATGCAACCACTACTGATCAGGAAGAATTCCTGGCAAAAGGTTTTTCACATTATATCTCAAAGCCATTTGCTTCAAAAGATATGATAAGCTTGTTAAGAGAAGTATTCAAAGAAACTTCCTGATCTACAAAACTATAGCCTGATTTAAATTCATTTCCAAATTACTGATGGCTCTGATGCTGATTTTCTTTCAAATAATTCACAGTATCGTCTTATATAACAGATATAAAAAAGAACTTTCTCGCAAAGCGGATTAACTGTACAATTATGACTGAATTTTGATTACACACTGATGATAAAATTCACTTAAGGAGTTTACTTTTCTACGTGAAAAAGTTAATGCAACAGATGGGAGCTTTAGTACACATTTAAAGAAACTTGAAGATTCAGACTATATTGCAGTAGTAAAAGTTTTGTCGAAAGAAAACCTGTATCAAGATATATGCTTACTTAAAAAGGTAGAAGATCTTTTGAGGCTTATGTTGAACATCTAAAATTTTTTGGTTCACACTTCGTTTTTCAAACGTTAAAATGTTCAGCGAAATACAAATGATAAAAGGAGAAGTACATAATTTTATTACGAACAACAAATAAATAATCTAATTGATTATTTCTCTAATTGAT
>CAZECH010000068.1:0-10409 GCA_964510675.1 uncultured Ignavibacteriaceae bacterium | reverse complement strand
GATTTTACATAAACAATTTTTATTTGCTTTCCTATTCTGCCGGTTGAGTTAAACTCAACTTTTATATTTGTTGATTCACCGGGTGCAAGTTCTTTTTTATCAGGTAAAGCAGCAGTACATCCGCATGAAGCTCTTACATTTGTAATTTTCAGAACATCGCCGCCGGTATTTGTAACGCTAAAATTATGCTGAACTTTTTCACCCTGGATAATATCCCCGAAATCATGTTCAGGAACCTGAACAACAATCTTTGGGTCAAGGAGTTGAGAGTATGCGAAAGCCGTAAACAAAAAGACTAATAGTGAAATCTTCTTAATCATTTTCTCATTCCTTTTATTATTAATTCTTTAAGATAATTTGGTTCCAGTAAATCGTAATTATAAGTTAATAAATTACTGCCAAAAATTTTTGCCCATTCAGCAATGTATTTTGGTGAGGGAGCTGAAAATATATCAGAAGATATTTCAGAATTCTCAATAAAATTTCCAAATATGAGCTCCTTATTAGCTTCCTTTATTAGTTTAGATTGTTTAATTATCTGCAAATTCTCCGCAAATATATAACTATTGCCTTTAACTTGAAACCGTGCAAAATAGAGCTCTTCAGCATTAACTTTATTGGCAATTTTAAAAAATGTCTCTTCAGCTAATAAATTACTTAGTTGTAACGCCATTGCTTCAAAAGTGGGAACAGGAATAATTGGAAGTGAGGCTCCAAAAGCTAAACCTTTAGCAGCAGACATTCCGATCCTTAATCCTGTAAACGAGCCCGGGCCTGATGATACAGCAATGCTGCTTACCTGGTTAATCGAACTTCCTGAGGTGATAAAAATCTTATCAATAAGCTCAAAGATTTTTTCCGAATGCGAATTCTTAAATGAAATCGAAAATTCATAATATTTATCTTCATCAAAATAGAGGCATACTCCGCAAATCCGTTCGGATGTTTCAATTGCAAGTATTGGTTTGTTGTTATTCATAATTCTCAAACCTGAAGTAGCGTTTTGTATCTTCCAGAGTTTCTATGCTTATCTCAATTCTTTTATGGGGAAGAATTTCAGGAATCAGGTTTCCCCATTCAATAAAGATTATGGCTTCAGTATCATTTAGATAATCATTAAACCCGATATCAAAAAGTTCTTCTTTATTTTTTAACCTGTAGAAGTCTAAATGATAAATCTGTTTTTTATTATTATAACTGTTAACAATAGAAAAAGAAGGGCTGCTCACATTTTTTATCCCCCAAAACAAACAAGCCTGCTTTACAAAAAATGTTTTACCAGAACCAAGATTACCATTCAGAATAATCGTTTTACCGGGTGAAATATTTTCAGCAAAAAAAAATGCGAGTTCTTTTGTTTCGTTTTCCGATAGGACAGTTTTTTCAAAAGGGTATTGCACTATTTAGGTTCCATAGTTATTACCGGCAAAATCATTTCCTCCAAAGAAATACCGCCGTGTTGAAAAGTATCTTTGTAATGGCTTAAGTATTTGTGATAGTCAGTCGGGTAAACAAAATAATAATCTTCTTTTGCAATTATGTAATTGATTGTAACTCCCCTCTTTGGAAGTTTATAATCATCAGCATTCTTTATAAAGATTGCATGTTTTTCATCAACTTTAAGATTTCTGCCGTATTTAAAACGCAGATTGGTTGATGCTTCTCTATCTCCAAGAACTTTTGCACCTCTTAATGACCTGATGCTTCCATGATCTGTTGTGACAACAATTTTAACATTATCCATTTTCGCAAGAGCTTTAAATGTTGCATATAAAGAAGAATGAATAAACCAGCTATTTGTAAGAGACCTGTAAGCAGATTCATCAGGGGCAATCTCTTTCAGCAAATCGGAATCGGACCTGCCGTGTGCAATCATATCTAAAAAATTTACGACTACTGCAGTAAAGTGAGTACTTTTGTATGAAAGAATATTCTGTTCAAAATTTCTTCCAACTTCAGGATCAATAATCTTGATATACTTAAGATCATTTCTAAGTTTAATTTTCTTCCTATCAAGCAAAAGCTGAAGCAGCTCTTTCTCATATTTGTTCATACTTTTTTCATCATCATTTCCCGATGCCCAAAGCTGTGGATAATGCTTTTCAATTTCAGAAGGATATAATCCTGCGAAAAGTGAATTTCTTGAGTAAGGTGTGGCAGTTGGAAGGATTGAATAATAATATTCTTTGTTGATCTTAAATAATTCACCAAGATATTTTTCCATAATAAGCCACTGATCAAGTCTTAAACAATCAATTACAAAAAAGAAAACGGTTTTACTTGAATTATTTAAAGTATCCAGCAGGTACTTATTTACTATCTCTGTTGAAATAATAGGTTTGCTGTATTCATCATTTGTTGTAATCCAGTTCCTATAATTTTTTTCAACATATTTAGAGAATTCTTTATTAGCTTCTTTCTTTTGATCATTCAAAGTTTGCCTTAAGCCGAGATCAGGATGAGTATCAAGTTCAACATCCCACTCAACAAGCTGTGTATAAATTTCAATCCATTCATCATAATCGGGGCTAAGCATCATCTGCCTGGTAATTTCGGTAAAATCCTGCAGGTAATCTTTTGCAGCATATTCTCCGGATATTTTTCTTCCTTCAAGAATCTTCTTACAGACCAGTAAAATCTGGCTGGGGTTAACAGGTTTAGTAAGGTAATCATCAATCTTGCCCCCTATAGCTTCATTCATCAGTGATTCTTCTTCATTTTTTGTAACCATAACAACAGGTATTGCAGAATTTATTTCTTTTATCTCACCAAGAGTTTCAAGTCCGCCTTTCCCTGCCATCATCTCATCAAGGAAAATAAGATCATAAGCGTTTTCCTTAACAAAATTAATTGCATCCTCACCATTGGTAACTGTATCAACGTCAAATCCTTTCTCGGAAAGAAAAATTATATGTGAACGCAGAAGTTCAATTTCATCATCAACCCACAATATCTTTTTCGGTTTCATAAATTATCCTTTAATCTTTTTAAGATTAAGCAAATTGGAAAATAATTACAATTGAAAAAACCATAGTTCACTTATCATATTATTCAGATTACTGAATTGAAATATGCACATCAAGACCGGCTTCATTAGTCGTGGTGGGAGGAATTCTTGCTGCACCTTCCGGTTCGACAGTAGATCTTTTATAAAATATTGAAAGTGTTACTTTTGAACTGATTGTATATTTTATTCTCGGTTCCAAAGTAGTTCTGATCGTACCATCCTGTGGAATTCCTTCTTCTGTAAAGTTTGCCATCTCGTAACGTACAATTGAATTCTGAGTGCTGGTGTATGAAAAGCTGAATTCAATATCGTTCTTTAACGATACTCCAAACAATGGAAGTTCAAAACCTGATTTTGAATAACCGGCTGTAATTCCTATATCCCTGGAAAATGTTTCAGTAATGTTTCTTGTGGATATACCAAGATCATAATTTGTTCTTGCAGAATATTTAATATTACTGGTTAAATTTCCTCCCCACAACTCACCAAATGTAAAGTTTAAACCAGCTAAGGGTGAAAATCCATAATCAATTCTTTGAGTTTGAATTTCCTGGTCACCATCGGGTGTAAGTTTCCAGCCCTCTGTGTAAGTGGAATTATACGCATGATCAAGTGAAACTTTTTTTGCAAATGCTTTGAAAAGGAAAAAACTTTCAAGCCCATCCCAGGTTATTCTCCAGTTTGGTCTTGGAATATATCTGGCAACATCTTTCAAGAAACCTAATTTTGATAACCATGGAAATGTTTCAAACCCATCAACAAATGCAGACGAAAGGCTGGATGATGGATTAGAAGAATTCGGATCATATAACTCGTTTACCTTTTTAATTCCATTATCAAACACGCTGAAGAGTAAAAATGGTGGAAGCGAAAGAAAACTTCGGTTCAAACTTCCTGTTGAAACAACATTTGTAACCATATATTCACCATTATCATCTAACCTCAATGTTGTTGTTTTGTTTAAAGACCAGCCGACCTTCCAGGAAAGATCAATCTTCGCCCCCTCCCACAATGGTTTGGAAGTTCTGAAATCAATATTATTCTTATGAGAAAATACATCGTTTAAACTTGTACCAAGGACTTTTGCCCGTTCCCCTACTTCTTTGCTTAAGCCAAGCATAAAACCTCTGGATGGGCCTTTTGCATCATCCTGAAAGATTCCCCAGAAATTTCCAAAACCGGTTCCCATTCCTGCAACACCGGATTTAGAAAGACTATTATCGCTTGTAAAATTAATTGTTATACTTTCATACTCGAAAAAGATAACCTTTGCAACAGACCGTAAAAACAACAAAGCATTTTTTATTGCTGAAATTTTTTGTGTCCCATCAACCAGAACCGAATCGGCTACTAATAAAGAATCATTCACTGTAATTTGTGTTGAGTCGGTTGGAGGTTTCTGTACAATGGTTCTTTGGTTTTTGTTTTGCTGATTTGTCTGGGTCTGGTTTTTTGTTTCGTCTACTGATTTAAATATAGGATCTGTTAATGCTTTAAGTCTTAAAGTTAATCCAATACTTGATTTACTTTGGAAACCTGCACTTCTTCCAAGTTCTTTCTGCCTGAAATCATTGTTCCATTGGTAATTAACTGAATAACCTGTGGTGACTGTAAAAAATTTATTTAAATCCCAAAGTGTCGGAAGCTTTGGTGCTGTTCTGAAATCAGTTGTTTGCTGGTATTGATAGTCTCTTCCAAAAAATGCACCTGCAAATATATCTCGCCATATTTCCCTTTCCGGACGTTGAACTACAACACTGTCTATTGTTTCCGTTTCAAGATATGCGAGTGAGGAACTTATATTAACATTATAATTAGTTGTAACATTTATTAAACCGCCTTCAGTTATTTTCCAACCAAAATTAAAACCACGCGTTGCAGAAAAATCTCTGGAAATTATTTGTTGTGATTCTACAACTGGCTGGTTGCCTGTCTTTCTTGGCCTTGTAACATTTGTATTTCTGTTTCTTCTGGCTGCGGTATTTAAAGAAAAATTCTGTGGAGTGAAATTTATTTTCGTGTTTTTATAATCGCTGAATAATGCAAACAATGAACCAAGAACAGGCACATCTATAAGATTTATATGATAGTCCGGGCTTAGGTTAAGTCCGTATGCAATATTTGCATTCCAAACCCAGGATTTGTTTGATAATACTGTTGGATTTCTGCTGAAAGTCTTATTGTAATTAAAACCAAAAGTCAGTGCATTAAATGAATCCCTGATAAGCCAAAAAGATGTAGGTATCTTAATCTTCACCCCGGAAGCAGACCAACTATCGGAAGCATTAAATGTTTCGGTCTCATTTTTTAATTGGGCAGAATTTTTAGGCCCAAAATTGATTGAATCAGGATTTGTATTGTCTAATACCTCACCGGCTGCATCAACTCTAACATCTGTTCCTGGTATATAAAGAGGTTTCCCTGAAGATTCCGAGTGTGAATAATTAATCCTTAAACTGCTTTCAGGTAAATTGATTGGAAGGAGTTTTAGTACGTCCAAATCTGTTGAAACGCTCCAGTTTTTAGATTCAACCCTGGATCCAAATCTATCGGCAAGTCTGTGGAAGTTTGGATTTGTCTGGCTCATTGTAAAGCTTACTCCCATAAGATCAGCAAACCTGACTGATGAATTAAAACTGTAAGCCCAACCCGGTGTATCATCTGCTCCAATTACTCTTAATTCATTTATCCATACCTCACCCGATAAAGGAACCTCATTTGGATTATTCTGAATATTGTGAATACCAACAGAAAGAAATTTTACGGAGGTAAGCGTTGGATTTCCTTTAATCTGGTAAATATGCCCTGGTTTGCCTGGTACAGGAAAAGAAAAAACGACATTTGTAGAATCTCTTGTTTGTTTAATTGCTGTTATCTCCTCAAAAGGAATACTTATTTCATTCCAATTAGGAAGAACCGGCTGCCTGTATTCATAATAGTTGTTTGTATCAGTACCAAATCTGAAAAAAACTTCAGATGCATATATCCCGTTTGAAGTATCAGACAAAGATGGAGGTATTGTATTTAAATCACCATGTATAAATAATTTCATTTCGGAGTAATTAAAAACATCAAGAGGTTTGTATAAAAACCTGATAGCATCCCTTGATTCACCGTCTTGCAACCCATTTACGATAAGATTAAGAGATTGCTCATTTCTTAAAACATTTTCATCCGGTTTGCTTCTGTCTTTTTCCTGGAAAACTCCCGGTGGCAGAGAGTATAAAGGATTATCCTCAAAATTAATAACAGAAACGGATAAGATTGTATCTTCCAGATCAGCTTTCTGCCACTGGCTTCCTACAAGATTGAACTCAGTTATTTTTATATGAACCAGCTCGCTTACACCGGTTATAAAAAGCCGTATCATCTCTACATTAGATAAAGAAGGACTCCCAAATATCCTTGAAGTATCTTTTAATGGAATCCGGTATTGGTACCATCCATTACTTCCACCTCCCGCAATAAAAGTATTCGTCGATGAATTTGTGTCAAGTGGTATTTCATACCTGAAGTAACTGTTTAGACGATCCAGTGTTCCATTCCTGTTTAAATCTTCTGTATCCGGTAACCGCCCAATATCAGAAAGAAGAGAATTCCCTTCAGTTCCATTTATGCTGAAATAAAGATTTGGATCATCTTGTCCGCTTGCATTAAAGAAAAAGTTATCTCCGCTTGGGTCTGATTTTGTACTGCCAATCAGAACTCTCTCCTGTTCATCAGTTAAACCGTCAAGGCCCACATCCTCCCCTTCATCAATTGCATCATTAAGATTTAAATCTTCAGTATTCAAGACTCCAAAGTCCATAATATCTTCACTGATATTTCCAAGATCTAAATAGATTTTAGCATCGGCTGGTGCATTGGTTATATTAGCCCAGAATTCTATAAACTCAATATTTTCTTCAACAAGATTGCTTGCTGTTGAGGAAAGCATTTTCATGATCCCACCCCAGTTCTGTACGGGATTATCATAAATAAGCGGGAAGTTATTATATGTTCCCGGAGTATCAGGTTTATAAACAAAATCCATTACCGTAACCTGCTGATCCTGTTTTCCTGCCTGCCTGTTTGGCCAGATCTGATTTACTAATACATTACCCGGTGTAATAGTGTACCACCAGGCTTTTGATTTATAAGCTATTAATTCACTGGCTGTAAGAGTATCAGAGAGTAATGGAAGAAAGTTGGGTGGACTAAGATCTTTCCATCCTGTATAAGATATTCCAATCGGGATTGTTCGCTTGGCTCCTTCAAAATCATCAATATAAGCAATGCTATTTCCACCGTCAGATGATATTGTACTTTTCTTAGTATTGGGATCAGGATTTATATAAGCATACTCACCCGAAAAAGAAAAAGTGGACATCTGTTTTGTTGAAATAATGTTATCAAGCGCTTTTGTAAGAAAAGGCAGATCGGCGGAAGTACTGAAATCAACTCCGTAAATGCTGTTACTAATCGGCTCTTCACCAATCCTTACTTTATCACTTAAAGTCTGCTGGTTAAGATTAAGAGCTGAAAACCCCAATTTTGTTTTTTTAGAAAAATCGAAAACACCTCTTGCACCAAGAAGAGTTTTAGATGCGAGCTGGAAAAGATCATTCTGTTCATAAGTTATTTTAAGATCTGCACCGGGAACTAAAGCAGCATCATTTCTAATAGTTAACTGACCAATATTATAATCAACTATATAATCAGAACCGGGAGATAATTCTCTTCCATTTAATAAGACTCTTACTGAATTTTCAACAATATTAAATCCAAGCTGATAAGTTGATGAGGCTTCACCACTGCTTTTGCCGGTTAAAATCCATTTATCCTTTGCTTTAATATTCCTTGCAGAAATCGATGATGTATCATATACTTCCCTGAAATTAAATGTATCAGGAATTGCCGTTGGGAGATCTCTGCCAAAGGGTTGAAGAACAGGAAAAATAATTTCCCCTGTAGTTGGAAGAACTGTAATCCCGGGTCTGAAGTCAAAAACATTATCCGGATTAGCATTTTTGCTTGCATCAAGTAAATCAAGACCAAATGCATTAAGTAACCTGACTGTACCTGAAGGGGTAGGCAAATCAACAACCGGCTCTTGTCCAGCGACTTCATATTTAAGATAAAATTCAAATCCTTCTTCTTTAATATTTCTTGCACCGACTGGATAGATATTCCTTAATTGTAATTTCCAGGCTTGTGTATAGGAAGGCAGAAGGTTTTTAGGTTTTATTAATTTTAAAACAAGTCTTTGTGAAGTATCTGTACTTGCAGCAGATAAAAATTCACCAAAAAATAAATCATCATCCTGACCTGGATTATTTTCTACACGGTAAGCAACTGCAATAACATCTTCTTTCTGTACTGAAGTAAGAAAAGTAATATAACCGGTTTCTTTGTGAAGTTTATAATCTCTTTCTGGTTCAAGCAAAAGGAATCTTTCGGCTGCTTGCTCGCCTCCTACCGGATTTTCTAAATCAGCACGATAGGACGGATCATATATTTCTCCAGCGCCAAGGGGTGGAAGCTCAATCCATGCATTTGCATTTCTTTCTCTTGAACGGTCCTGAGTGAAGCCGATAATGGATTTCCAAACCTGGATATCAACTATAGTATATCGAGGATCAATATCTGGTGTAGCGTTATTATAATATCTATTAAAAAGATTTAAGCCTTCATTAACACTGGCATAAAGAGTATCCAGGAAATAATTATTTGTAGAATAATCATAAGCTCTAACTGTAAACTCCTGTGAAGATGTACCACCGGAAACACTTACTTCTTTAACTTCACCTTTCTTCTGGCTTGCAATTGTAGTTAAAGAAAATGGTCCCATTTTAAAAAGAGCTTTAATACCAAACAAAGCTTCGGAACCACCAACAAGAGGTGAAGTTTGCAGGGAAACATTTCCGGCTTCAATACTCTGGATTATTTCATCTTCATATCCTGTGTACTTAATCTTCAGCTGGTTTTCATATTCAAAAGTTCTTTCAGTATTCCAATCAGCTGCAATATTCAACTTATCCCCGATTGTACCGTTAACATTTATCTGCACTTGTTGTTTAAAATCAGGTTCACTTCTTGTATTCCCTAAGCGGTTTGCAGTTACACCTTCAGTCGTTTCGCTTCTGAAAGCACCATGAATATCAACTGCTCCTCCAATCTTGAGACTAATCTTGGGTTCACCAAAAATACTTAATACACCAACACTCGGAAGCGGAATTTCAAAATCAGTAAAATCTTTTATAAGTCCACCAAGATCTTTAGTGGTTTCTTTAAGTTCATAAGTATAACCCAACCCCTCCCAAAGTTCCCTGTTTCTCAGGGCAAGGCGCAATTGTAAATATTCATCAATTGTTAATCTTAAAAGTTCTTTTGTTTCCTGTTCAGCAACCTTTTCCCTGATAATTACAAACTGTCCCGTTGAATCTATTTCAATAGTTCTGGTTTTTAATGTAGGTGAAGGATGTACAAAGAAGCCTGATCTTTTCTTCTGCTTCAATGTAATATAAGGAACATCTTCCCGTTGATACCTGAAATATTTTAATCTTGCAGTAGAATCGAAAGCAGTTGAATCTACAAATGAAGTATCCTGAAGAACTAATGATGAATCTTTAAGTAATAATGAATCTGCACTTAATAATGTATCCGCTTTATCTGTTGAGTCTGCAAAATTGGAGATAATATCCTGTTCAATATTGGAGATTTTTTCATTTAACGAAATTTCATTATTCGGGAGCGGCTGATCTAATTCAAAAGTATTCAAATCAACCTGATACTTTAAAAAAGCATTCAACCAAATAGAAGCATCAAACTGGGATTCGTTTCGGTGTGAAAAGCCAAAACTTATAACGGCAGAAACAATAACCGTATAAGCTAAAACGATTCGGAAGCTCGTCCAGATAAGTTTTTTAACTCTTGCTTTAATAAGAAGCCTAAAAAGAAAATTTAAGAAACATAACTACTGTAGAAAATTTCCGATTGAGCCTCCTTATTAATTTTAAATTTGTGCGAAAAAATATAGAATTTCATTTTATATTTCAATTAGTTTTAAAAAGTAATTTGTGGCTTCCGATTAAATTACAGGTTTAAATCTAAAGTTTTAACTGAATCAAATTAAGGTAAATATTTAGGACTCAGCTTAGGTTAAATTTTATTAACTAATGTTATAACAACAAAATTACATTGAAGTGAACTTATAAATCAGTCCTTTACATTCAGGAAAAAGTTTAACAAGACTTTCTCTTTTTCCTAATTCAAAATCGGAGAAATCAAAACCGGGAGAAACAGTGCACCCAATTAGTGAAAAAGATTTTTTATCAACTACTTCTGCACAGAACCATTGACTTTTATTAATTATGTATTGAAGCAGTTCACCTTTTTCAATTTCTCTTCCCAGGATAATCTC
>CAZECH010000067.1:6281-10437 GCA_964510675.1 uncultured Ignavibacteriaceae bacterium | reverse complement strand
ATTTAAAGATTTAAAACAGATTTACATAAAAGAATTGAGTACTCTCAAATTAAGTGGTAATGTTGAGCCGGTTTTAGTTAATCATGATGGTGTTATTATGGCTTTAAGCAAATTTGGTAATGGATATGTCTTTGCAATAGGAGATCCTTGGCTTTATAATGAATATATAGATAACCGGAAGCTTCCGGAAGGGTTCGAAAATTTTAAAGCAGCAAAAAATTTATTTGGATGGCTTTTAAGTTTAAATTAAAACTTAACACTTTTTTGGTAACTTATAAATTTTGAAAGTTAAAGAATGAAAGTTGTAACATTCGGCGAAATAATGTTAAGATTGTCAACTCAGGGTTATAGTCGTTTTGTTCAGTCAGATTCTTTTAATGTAAATTATGGTGGTGGCGAAGCCAACGTTGCAGTTTCACTTGCAAATTATGGTTTGGAATCGTATTTCATTACTAAATTGCCGAAGCACGAAGTTGGGCAGGCGGCGGTAAATTCTTTAAGAAAATATGGAGTGAATGACAATTACATTGTTCGCGGTGGTGAAAGGGTTGGAATTTATTATTTGGAAACAGGTGCAAGTCAGAGAGCAAGTAAAGTAATTTACGACAGATCTAATTCAGCTGTTACTACTTTAACAAAGGAAGAACTTGATTGGAATGAGGTATTCAAAAATGCTAATTGGTTTCACTGGACGGGAATCACCCCTGCTTTGGGAAAAAATGCACAGGAAAATTTAAAGACTGCCTGTGATACAGCAAAAAAAAATAATGTCACCATCAGTGCAGATTTAAATTACCGGGCAAAACTCTGGACAACAAAGGAAGCACAATCAGTTATGATTCCTTTAATGGATTTTGTTGATGTATGCATTGCCAATGAGGAGGATGCAGAAAAAAGTCTTGGCTTTAAAGCCGGTTCAACAAATATAGAAAGCGGTGAACTTGATGAAACAGGGTATTTCAATCTGGCAAAAGAATTGAAAAAGAAATTTAACTTTAAGGCAGTTGCAATTACATTAAGAGAAAGTTTTTCAGCATCGAGAAACGGGTGGAGCGCTTTATTACATGATGATAAAGACTGCAGGGAACCTTTCCGTTCTAAAAGATATGATGTTCAGATTGTTGACAGAGTTGGGGGTGGTGATGCTTTTGCCAGCGGTCTGATTTACGGCTTATTAACAAAGAATAACACGAAAGATGCTCTGGAATTTGCAGTTGCGGCATCCTGTCTTAAACAAACTATACCGGGTGATTTTAATCTTGTTTCTGTTGATGAAGTGGAAAAGCTTGCAAAGGGAAGAGGCTCAGGCAGAGTTGAAAGATAATTTATATAATTAAACTTGAAAGAAAAAATGAAAATCCAGTATACCAACGATCCATTCACTTATAAGAATATGGATTCAGATCAGCTTAGAAACAATTTTTTAGTTGATGATCTTTTTAATGAAGATCATATTAAACTTACCTATACTGATACTGATAGAGCAGTAATAGGTGGTATTTTTCCTGTTAAGGCAGAGCTTCAGCTTTTAAGCTCTAAGAAAGAAATGTCTGCAGATTATTTTACTGAGAGGCGTGAATTAGGAATCATTAATATTGGAAGTGATGGTTCTGTAACAGCTGATGGTAAGGAATATAATCTTGCAAATAAAGATTTTATCTATATAGGCAGAGGAGTTAAGGATATTAAATTTAAAAGTAAATCAGTAGATAACCCGGCAAAGTTTTATCTTATCAGCTATCCTGCACATACATCATATCCAACAATATTAATAAAAGCTGAAGAGGCAGATAAAGTTTATCTTGGTACACAGGAGAATGCAAATAAGCGAACTCTCTGCAAATATATTCATCCTAAAAAAATTAAATCCTGCCAGCTTGTTATGGGATACACAAGACTTGAAAGTGGAAGTATCTGGAATACATTCCCTCCTCACACACATATCAGGAGATCAGAAATTTATATGTACTTTGATATGGAAAAAGATTCTATGGTTTTTCATTTAATGGGTGTGGAAAATGAAACCCGCCATCTTATTGTAAGGAATGAGCAGGCTGTTATATCACCGAGTTTCTCTATTCATGCAGGTGCCGGCACAAAGAATTATTCTTTCGTATGGGCAATGGGTGGCGAAAACCAGGATTTTGATGATATGGATTTCTCCGATCTTGCTTCATTAAAATAAAATTTATTAAAATTGGTCCATTCAATCTATGAACAGAAAAATCAAACAAATAAAGCTTGAAGATCTTGCCCGGAAGCTTAAGGTTTCAAAAGTTACCATTTCCAAAGCACTAAGAAATCATCCGGATATTTCTCCTGAAACCACTGCGAAGGTTAAGGAACTGGCAGATAAACTCGGTTATATGCCAAATTATATGGCAAAAAACCTGTCAGCACGTAAATCCAATACGATTGGACTTATTGTTCCGAAAATTGCACATCATTTTTTTTCTTCTGTCATTGAATCTGTTTATGATACTGCATTTGATAATAACTATGAAATTTTTCTCACTGTATCCCAGGAACAATCCATTAGGGAAAGGAAACATGTTTTGTCATTATTATCGATGCGGGTTGATGGCTTGATAATATCTATTACACAGGAAACTAAAGATTTCTCAATCTTCAATAGGGTTCTTGATCTTAACCTGCCTCTTGTTTTTATAGACAGAGCCCCTGAAGTTGAAGGCTCTTCGAGCGTTACTGTAGATGACAAAAATGGTGCTTATGAAGCGGTTGAACATGCAGTCAAAAAAGGATATAAAAAATTGGCCCATATAGGCGGCTATAATCATATTAACATTGGCAGAGACAGAAAGGAAGGCTTCATTGAAGCACTAAATAAAAATAATATCACTGTAAATCCCAAATGGATTATTGAGGGAGGTTTTGGAGAAGATGATGGATTTAAAGGTTTCCATCAGATTTATGAATCGGGAGATTTGCCTGAGTTTATTTTTGCAGTTACATATCCTGTTGCTCTTGGTATTTATACCGCTGCCGGGGAACTGGGAATAAGAATTCCCGAAGATATTGAAGTAACCTGCTTTGGTAATAACCCATTTCACAGATACTTTCAGACAGTTTTTAATTTTGTTGATCAACCTGCACAGGAGCTGGGAAAAGAAGCCGTAAATCTGATTGTAAAAATGATAGATAACCCGGCAGAATTCAAATCAAAACATATTAAACTTCCAACAAGACTTATGGTAAATGAGAGCAAGGTAAAAAGTGAACTTATTGTTTAATTCTTTCTGACCAACTCTAAAATTTGAAAATCAATTTCTTACTTACGTTATCACTTTTCATTTTATATTCATTCAGTAAAGCTTTTTCCTTTACACCCGATATTATTGTTGCAAAGAATGGAACTGGGAATTTTACAACAATTCAGGAAGCAATTAATGCAGTTCCTTCATCACATGAAAATCAATTTATAATCTTTATAAAGAATGGAATATATAACGAAAAAATCTTCATTGAAAAAAGTGGAATTTCATTAATAGGAGAGAATAAGGACAGCACAAGAATTATATATGCCGAATTAAGAAAAAACTGGCGGGCAGAACATCCGGATGATTATGGTTCATCTGTGATAAATATTAAAAATAATGTTTCAGACTTGATTTTTATTTCCCTTACCATTCATAATAATTATGGAAGTCTTTTTGGAGATAGTGATCATCAGTTTGCTATAAGGGGAGGCGAAGGAGTAACAAGAATTATAATTGACAATTGTAATATTATTGCTGATGGTGGAGATACAGTAAGTTTGTGGAATAAACAAGATGGAATGTATTATCACCGCAATTGTTATTTTGAAGGTTATGTGGATTATGTATGTCCCAGAGGATATTGCTTTATCGAAAACAGTAAATTTTATGGATATAATTTAACAGCGTCTATCTGGCACGATGGCAGCGGTAAGAAGGATCATAAATTTGTTATCAGGAATTCTGAATTTGATGGTGTTCCCGGTTTTCCTTTAGGAAGGTATCACCGCGATGCTCAATTCTTTTTATTGGATTGTGCTTTCTCAGTAAACATGTCCGATAAAGAAATTTTCTTTGCCCCATCTGATCCTCCGCGCATACTTCAATGGGGTGAAGGAAGAAGTTATTGAGGAAAAGGTCAAGAAGACGGTGAAGAAACG
>CAZECH010000067.1:2242-6271 GCA_964510675.1 uncultured Ignavibacteriaceae bacterium | reverse complement strand
GTTATTTTTATAATTGTCATGGGGATAGTATCGATTATTCATGGCATATGGATAACCTGGATAAAGCTGATGGTTCTCCAAATCCTGATATAATCAATGCAAAATGGACATTTAATAATTTATGGGACCCGGTTTCAGTCTTAAATAATTTTTATAACGGTAATTAATTTGAAAGTTCATTTACTTTTAAAATCCACGGCACTGCTTTAAGACAATTACTAATCAGCATATATTTGAAAAAATAAAGATTCTCAAAAGATATTTTATAAACTAATAGGTAAAAAATGAGTCCATTAAGCATTTTCGAAAAGCAAATAGAAAATCTGAACCATGAAAATATAAGATTCAGGTTAAGTAAGGAATTAGAAATTGAAATATATCCTAATTCAATTAATAAATATAAAAACGCCCTGTTTTTTATCGGGAAGAAGGATATTGATAAGAATCTTTTCATAGTCTCTGAAAAAGAAAATCTTTCAGCTTATAATTTTGAAGGTGAAGTTTTTAGCGCTGAGGAAATCAGCAGCCAGCTGTATTATAAAAAATGTCCATTAATTCATAACAATGCTTTATTACTCCAGGATATATTTCCATATACCAGGCCGGTTGTTATAGGATTAAGCGATTCATTTGGTTATGGAGACAGAATTGGAATTGCAAATCCGGGTCATGTAAAAGTTTCCATGAAATATAAATTCAAACCAATTTTTGCCCAGCAATCAATAAGAGAATTAACAAGGACGCAAAGAACACCCGATGAAATTACGGATGCTGCTGTCTGGGCAGTATTCCAGGAAGGTTATAAAGACGGTTATGGTGCAGATGCGGATCATCTTAAAACAAAAGAAAATGTTGATTTAATGATGAAAGCCGGTTTTACTTTTTTCACAATTGATTCCGGTGACTATGTTGATAACAGCGCTGATAAACTTAAAGAAGAAGAGTTGTTGAAAAAGGCTACTGAAATTGATTTTAAACCCATAAACGAAATCTGTGAAAATATTTTAAGGAGATATCTTAATAAAACATTTAACATCGGTGATGAGATATCAATCACACCATCATCTTATGAGGTACTGAATGCAATTGTAAAATATGGCAGATGTTTTATCCATATAAAAAATCTGACTTCCTACATGCAGGAAAAATATAGCAGCAGGAAATATGAAGTTGAAATATCTATAGATGAAACCAATACACATACAACACCTTTCGATCATTTCTTTATCGTTAATGAATTAAGAAGATTAAAGATTGATTTCGTTAGTATTGCGCCTCATTTTGTCGGAGGTTTTGAGAAAGGTATAGATTATAAAGACGATATCAATAAGTTTGCTGATAATTTTAAGATTCATTCAACTATAGTAAAACATTTTGGTAATTATAAATTGAGTTTTCATTCAGGCAGTGATAAATTTAAAATATACAAAAAAGTGGCTGAGTTTAAAGACAGGGGGCCCATTCATATTAAAACAGCCGGGACAAGCTATCTTGTTGCTTTAAATGTTGTTGCAATTAAAGACCCCGGATTATTCAGGGAAATACTGGATTTTTCTGTTGAAGAATATAAAATAGAAAGAGAAAGTTATCATGTATCAGCTAATCTGGAAGAAATACGAAAGTCCGTTAAATATTCTGATGAGGAATTACCGGAATTATTTTTTAATGATAGCGTAAGGCAGGTACTGCATGTTGCGTTTGGAAAAATCCTTACTGAAAAAAATTCGGGAGTTAAGTTTATATTTAAAGACAGGATTAAAGACTGTTTGATGGTTAATGAGGATTTACATTATAAACTTCTGGTTGAGCATTTCGATAAACATTTAAACCCATTTAAATAGATATATGAATAACTTAAATTTTCAGGATCTTAAAGATAAAGTCTGTGTTATTACGGGCGGTAGCGGAGTAATTGGTTTTGCTATAGTCAGGGCTTTAATATCGGTAGGCTTAAAGGTTGCAGTAATAACAAGGAATAAAATTAAAACTGCAGATAAATTGTCAGAGTTTAATAATTCTGAAAATATTATAGCCATTGATGGCGATGTTGTTGATAAAAGTTCTCTTATTAAAGCTAAAGAAGAAATAAACCGGAAGCTTGGTGAAATTAATATCTTAATAAATTGTGCAGGGGGTAATTTTCCAAAAGCAACTACAGAGATTGAATATCTTGACAAAGATAATAAGGATGACAAAACCAAAAGCTTTTTAGGTCTGGAACTTGAATCAATTCAAAATGTTTTTAACCTTAACTATCTTGGAACAATTATACCCACCCAGGTTTTTTCAGAAGACATGGTTAAGAATAATTTCGGTGTAATACTGAATATATCGTCTATAAGTTCATTCAGGCCATTAACAAAAGTATCCGCATATTCTGCAGCAAAAGCAGCAATAAATAATTTTACTAAATGGCTTTCTGTTCATTTTGCAGGATTAAATATTCGTGTTAATGCCATTGCTCCAGGTTTTATTCTTGCAGAACAGAATAAGTATCTATTAATTGATAAAGACACCGGTAAACCTACAAAAAGAGGTGAAAAAATAATTGCAGCTACGCCTTTTAAAAGATTTGTTGACCCGGAGGAAATTCAGGGTGCTGTATTATTTTTAATTTCAGATTTATCTAAAGCAATAACGGGAGTTGTTCTTCAAGTTGATGGGGGATTTAATGCGTACAGCGGCGTTTAGTAAATTGCATTAATATCTTTTCTAATTAACATAAATGATAATAATAAAATTAATTTATTGAGGCTTACAAATAATGAATAACGGGTTAAATATTAATTTAAAAGGAGAATTTGATTTTATTTCACTTGGTGCATTAGTTCACAGGTTGGATCCCGGTACAATACCATTCAGGAAAGCAACTGAATATAAAATTCATGTAAGCGGCGGAGAGTTTAATTGTGCGGCAAATCTTGCCGATTGTTTTGGAATGAAAACAGGAATTGTCTCAGCAATTGTGAATTATCCAATTGGCGATTTAATTGCAGAACGGGTAAGAGGAATGGGAGTTAAACCTTTTTTTAAGAGTTTTAAACACAATGGAGTTAACGGACCAAACATGGCTACTGTTTACAGCGACAGAGGTTTTGGTTTACGTGCACCTGTTGTTTTTTATAATCGATGCAATGAAGCAGCATCTTTCTTAAAACCGGGAGACTTTAATTGGAATGAGATTTTTTCCGGTGGAGTTCGATGGTTTCATAGCGGTGGAATTTTTGCATCACTTTCTGAAACAACCGGTGAAGTAATTATTGTAGCAATAAGAGATGCAAAAGCTGCAGGTGCTGTTACAAGTTTCGATTTGAATTTTCGTGCAAAACTCTGGAACATTTGGGGCGGAGAAAAAAAAGCCGTTGAAGTACTTGCAAAAATTGTTGAACACGTTGATGTTTTGGTTGGCAATGAAGAAGATCTTCAAAAAGGGTTGGGAATTGACGGGCCGGAAGTAACTTCTAAATCAAAATTAGATCCTACAACTTTTTTCGGAATGATTGATAAAGTTGTTGCAAAGTATCCAAAAGTAAAAATTGTAGCTACAACTCTTCGTGAGGTTCACTCAACTAATCATCATAGCTGGAGCGCCGTTGCCTGGGTAAATGGCAAAACTTATTCTGCTCCAACCTGCGAGTTAAATGTGTTTGATCGTGTTGGTGGCGGTGACGGATTTGCAAGTGGTTTCTTCTATGGTCTGCTAAATAATGAAAGTCCTGAAGAAGCCGTAAAACTTGGCTGGGCGCATGGTGCACTTCTCACTACATTTCCAGGCGATACAACAATGGCTACTTTAAATGATGTAAAAGCCTTCGCTGAAGGTGGTTCAGCACGAATCCAAAGGTAAAAGTATTTTTATATGCTGTATTTTGCTAAAGGTTCTGAAACAACATCTCTGACTGATTCAGAAATCAAGGAAGCTTTATATACTTCGTTTGAAAAAATGGGGAACAGAAAAAAAATTCTTGCAATCCCCCCTGATTTAACAAGACTTCATTCCAGAGCAGGCGATCTTACCCGTTATTCCTA
>CAZECH010000067.1:0-2142 GCA_964510675.1 uncultured Ignavibacteriaceae bacterium | reverse complement strand
ATCGGGCAGGTTGTTCCTCATGAAGTAATAGGGATGGCAAATCATAATAAAAATATTTTTATTGGTGCCGGAGGAAAAGATGCAATCCACAAAAGCCATTATCTTGGAGCAGTTTATGGCATGGAAAGAATGATGGGCAAAGCTGATACTCCTGTTAAAAAAGTTTTAAATTATGCCTCGGAAAATTTTGCAAAACATTTGCCTATAGTTTATGTTCTTACAGTAATTGGTAAAGATGAAAATGATAAGCTTCTAATACGCGGCCTTTTTATAGGTGATGATTATGAATGTTTTAATCTTGCTGCAGAGCTTTCTTTGAAAGTTAATTTTAACATACTTAATGAACCTTTGAAAAAAATTATTGTTTATCTTGATCCTTTAGAATTTAAAAGTACCTGGCTTGGAAATAAAAGTGTTTACAGAACAAGAATGGCAATTGAAGATAACGGCGAATTGATTGTTTTAGCTCCGGGGTTAAGAGAGTTTGGAGAAGATAAAGGTATTGATAAATTGATTAGAAAATATGGTTACAAAACCACTCCGGAAATTCTGAAACTTGTTGAAGAAAATGATGATCTCAAAAATAATCTTGCTGCGGCTGCTCACTTAATTCATGGCTCATCAGAAAACAGGTTTAAAATTACTTACTGTCCCGGGCATATCACAAAAGAAGAAATTGAAAGTGTTAATTTAAATTATTGCGATCTGAATAAAATGCTGGAGAAATATAATCCGGCAAAACTTAAAGATGGATTTAATATTGTTGATGGAGAAAAAATATTTTATATATCAAATCCTGCTTTAGGATTATGGTCAACTAAAGACAAATTTTATAACTAATAAAATCAATAAAGAATAAAAGATAAAAGGGAGAAATAAATAATATGAGTAAAGCTGATATTGGCTTGGTAGGACTTGCTGTAATGGGTGAGAATCTGATCCTTAACATGGAGAGTCATGGTTTCACAGTTGCAGCTTATAACAGGACTGTGGAAAAAGTTGATAACTTTGTAAACGGAAGAGGAAAGGGGAAAAATATTATCGGTTCACATTCTATAGAAGAACTGATTGCCAATTTAAGGAGACCAAGAAAAATAATGTTGATGGTTAAAGCAGGTAAACCTGTAGATGATTTTATAGAATTGCTGATTCCACATCTTGAAAAAGGAGACATTATCATTGATGGAGGTAATTCTCATTATCCCGATACAATAAGAAGAACAAAATATCTTGAAGAAAAAGGATTTCTTTATATCGGTACAGGCGTTTCAGGAGGGGAAGAAGGTGCGCTAAAAGGCCCATCGATTATGCCTGGAGGTTCACCAGAAGCGTGGCCTCATGTAAAACCTATCTTTCAATCTATTGCAGCCAAAGTTGAAGATGGAACTCCATGCTGTGATTGGGTAGGCGAGAATGGTGCCGGCCATTTTGTTAAGATGGTTCACAATGGAATTGAATACGGTGATATGCAATTAATATGCGAGGCATACCAGATAATGAAAGATCTCTTGGGTTTGAGTTATGAAGAAATGCATAATGTCTTTAAAGGATGGAATGAAGGTGAACTGAATAGTTATTTAATAGAAATAACAAGAGATATTCTCGGCTTCAAAGAAAATGGTTCTCCTTTAGTTGAAAAAATTCTTGATAAAGCCGGACAAAAAGGAACAGGTAAATGGACAGTTGTTGCTTCGCTCGATTTTGGAGCGCCACTAACATTAATTGGTGAAGCTGTTTATGGAAGAACTCTGTCAGCTTTGAAAGATGAAAGGGTTGAAGCTTCAAAAGTTTTATCAGGGCCAAAACCAAAATTTGTGGGAGATAAAAAAGAATTTATTGAAGATTTAAGGAAAGCATTATATGCATCCAAAATGGTTTCTTATGCCCAAGGATATATATTAATGAAATATGCTGCCGAAGAATATAAATGGAATCTTAATTATGGGGGAATAGCTTTAATGTGGAGAGGTGGATGTATAATCCGTTCAATCTTTCTTGGAAAGATTAAGGAAGCTTTTGGTAAAAATCCTGATCTCAAAAATTTGCTTCTCGATCCTTTCTTCAAACAAAAAATTGAATCATCGCAAGAATCATGGCGAAAAGTTATTTCGGCATCAGTCTTAAATGGTATTTGGGTTCCGG
>CAZECH010000066.1:0-10445 GCA_964510675.1 uncultured Ignavibacteriaceae bacterium | reverse complement strand
ATAGCATTTTATATTTTCAACGACTCTTTCAAAGGGTTCTCCCCTGCCTTTTGATACAAAGGAGTCCAGCCCAGTGGTTCCCCATCACTGGGCTTTATTTTATTTTTACTTGGAGTTCTTATGGCAAAGAAAATTCAGAAAAAAAAATCACGCACTCAAAAGAAAAACACCGAGTCACCATTTAATATTTACTGGGAAAAACAGAATTACTTAATTTTATTGTTAGGTGTTACTTTTATTCTTGTTGGATTTTATTTCCTTTCCCAGGATCCCTGGGATAGTAAAGCTTCACTTGTAATTTCACCGATATTTCTTTTCATAGGTTATATACTAATCTTCCCTGCTTCAATTTTCTTTAGAAAAAAGAAGGAAGATAAAACCAACCAGGAAAAAGACATTGCTGCTGGCCAAAGTTAAAGGTAATATTGTCTCTACACAGAAGAATCCAAATCTTAAAAGTTATAAGCTACTACTCATTCACCCTATTGATTTAAAAGGAAAATACATCGGCAAAAAAGACATTATTGCTCTCGATCTGATTGATTCGGGAATTGGAGATACGGTATTGGTTGTACAGGAAGGTGCTGCTGTTGTTCAAATTCTGGGACACAAGAAAGCACCAGTCCATAGTATGATTGTAGCTGTGGTTGATAACATAGAGATTACAAAATTACAAGATTAAAAGATTGCAAGATTCAGGGGTCAACAAATCAAATTTTTTTAAGATAAATTTATTTTTCTATATAAAATTCTCCGATTTATTATGTTGGCTTTCAATTATTCAATCTTTTAATCTTTAACTTTTTTAATCTTTGTGATTATAAATGGCTAAACTTACTTTCGATCAACTTTTGGATCTTAAACTACTCCTTTCTGTAGATGGAATTGGTCCCGGTAAAATCAGAAGTCTTCTCGCTAAATTCCGTTCATTAGAAAAAGTTTTGTCTGCAGATTATAATTCACTTAAAGACGTTGATGGCATTAGTACAAACCTTGCAAGAAGAATTCAGAGAATTAATGACAAGAGAAAAGATGTTGAATCATCATTAAAAAAAGAATTAGAAAAACTTAAAAAGATTAGTGGAAAAATAATTACTGTCTGGGATGAATCATTCCCTTCTATCCTCAAAAAGATTTATGATCCTCCATTGCTCCTTTATATTAAAGGATCTTTTGTTAAAGAAGATGAATATTCAACTGCAATTGTGGGAACAAGACAGCCAACAAATTATGGGAAAATACAAACTGAAAGAATTGCATCCGATCTGGCAAACCAAAACATTACAATAGTCAGCGGGCTTGCAAGGGGTATTGATTCAATCGCACATAAAGCAACTTTAAAAATAGGTAGAAGAACAGTCGCAGTAACAGGTTCCGGACTTGATGTAATCTATCCCCCGGAAAATAAAAAGCTTTACGATGAAATTGCCGAAAGAGGTTTAATCATATCCGAATATGAATTGGGAACAAAACCGAATGCAGAAAATTTTCCCAAACGAAACAGAATTATTTCGGGGTTATGTTTAGGATGTATTGTTGTTGAAACCGGTATTGCCGGAGGGGCGATGCAAACCGCATCATTCGCACTTGATCAGAACAGAGAAGTTTTTGCAGTACCAGGAAATCTTGGTGTAAAACAATCTGAAGGCACGAATCTCCTTATTCAGAAAGGGGAAGCAAAGCTGATTAGATCTGCTGAAGACGTTTTAATCGAACTCGAACTGAAACTTAAACCCATTATCGGAAAAAACATTCCCAGGCCAAAAGTTGAGTTAAATCTTTTTGAAGAAAAAATTTTATCGGCTTTGAAAGATACTCCCTTACAAATTGATGTTATAGCAAGTTCGACAAATCTTACAACTTCAGATTGCCTTGTTCATCTATTATCACTTGAGTTTAAAGGGTTGGTAAAACAGCTACCGGGAAAAATGTTTGCACATATATAATATTAAAAGACAATAATTCCTTCTTGAACTTACACTTTCACTGTTTTTCAATATCTTTTCAATTTCTTCCACAAAAACTTTAATCTTTCTTTAAGATTTTTCTCCTGTCCATTTTCAGTAGGAAAATAAAATTGCGATCCTTTTAACTCTTCAGGAAAATAATTTTCTTCAACAAAATTATTATCAAAGTCATGAGCATACTTATACTCTTTTCCATAGCCGATATCTTTCATTAATTTAGTCGGTGCGTTTCTTAAGTGGAGAGGAACAGCAAATAAGGATTTATTTCTAACTTCATTAAAAGCTTTTTCAATACCAATATAAGAAGCATTACTCTTTGGTGAGGAAGCGAGATAAGTAGTACATTGAGCTAAAATAATTCTCGCTTCCGGCATACCGATTTTATCAATAGCTCCAAACGCTGCTTCTGCCAAAACCAAACCATTGGGAGAAGCATTACCAATATCCTCTGAAGCAAGTATCACCAATCTTCGCGCAATGAATAACGGGTCTTCGCCACCTTCAAGCATTCTTGCAAGCCAGTATAATGCCGCATCAGGATCACTGCCGCGCACGCTTTTTATAAATGCTGATATTACATTGTAGTGCTCTTCACCACTTTTATCATAAGTTATATTTTTCTTCTGAACAATATCTTCAAGAATTTCTTTTGTTATAATTATTAATCCTGCCTGACCGGCAGGCAAGTAAGAATTTATTTCATGCAGCACCGCAGCTTCAAGAATACTTAATAAAGCTCTTGCATCCCCGCCGCTTAAGTAAAGAAGAAAATCTTTACTCTTCAGATCAATCTTTAACTGAGAAAGAAAGGAATCTTTTTCAAATGCAAATTTCAGGATTGATTCAAGATCATCTTTGGATAACTCTTCAAGTATATATGTTCTGGCTCTTGATCTTAAAGCAGGAATAACTTCAAAAGAAGGATTTTCTGTTGTTGCACCGATTAATGTTATTAGACCGGTTTCAACACTATTCAGAAGAGCATCCTGCTGCGCTTTATTAAAGCGATGAATTTCATCTATAAATAAAATAGTTCTCTTGTTAAGGGATTTATTCTGCTCTGCGATTTCAATTATATTTCTTATATCTTTTACTCCTGATGAAACAGCATTTAACTGATGAAAATCTGCTCTAGTATATTCAGCAACGATTTTTGCAAGAGTAGTTTTTCCTGAGCCAGGAGGGCCCCAAAGTATCATTGAGCTCAGAGTATCATTTTCTATCATCACCCTAATTGGTTTCCCTTTGTCAAGAATTGAATTCTGTCCCCTGAATTCTTGAAGAGTTTTTGGGCGGATTCTTTCTGCAAGCGGAATTGATGGAATTTCTAATTTTACCATTCTATTCTTCTACAACCTTAATTACTTTTTCTCCATCTCTTTGCATATCATATTTTTCTCTTGCAGTTCTTTCAATCTTTGCAGGAATTTTTTTCTTTAATGAATCAATCTCACCTTGAAGTTTTTTATTTTCTTCATCAACTTTTTTTATTTGAGAATCCAGTTCACTTACTTCATTCTTCAACTTAAGATATTTTACTACCCCCTGTTCATTAAAGAAAAGAAAAATTAGTCCTGCAATAAAAATCACTACAAAAAAATATTTCCTGATTTTATTATTCTTCAAAAAACTCATCTTAAACCTTACTTATCGAAGACTTAATTTTACTATTCTATCCACAAGTTCTTCAAAAGAAATTCCTACTGCCTTCGCCATTTTTGGAACTAAACTTGTTGAGGTCATTCCAGGCAGAGAATTTACTTCAAGACAATATTCAATGTTATTTGGTGTTAATCTGTAATCTATTCTTGCATATCCTTCACATACTAAAGCATTAAAAGCTGCAAGAGCACTTTTTTTTATCCTGCTGGATACTTCATCACTTATTTTTGCAGGGACTTCATACTCACTCATTCCCGGAGTATACTTACATTCATAATCATACAAACCATGCTTCGGTTTAATTTCAAGAACCGGAAATACTTCATTCTCAAGAATTCCAACTGTCAATTCTCTTCCCGGAATATATTCTTCAATCAATGCCTTATCTGAAAACTGCAGAGCAAGCTTAATTGCTCCTTCAACTGTACTTTCATTTTCACAAACTGTTAATCCTACAGTTGAACCCTGGTCATTTGGCTTTATAACGCAAGGATATTTTAATTTATTTTCTATTTCTTTCTTTAAATAAGAAAAATTGAAATTTGAATTGACGGTTATCCAGTTTGGAGTTCGTACATCATAATACTGAAATAATATTTTAGACATCGTCTTATCCATAGAGATGGAACTTGACAAAACTTTTGAACCAGTATATTTTATTCCTTTAAGTTCCAGCAAAGATTGAATTGTTCCATCCTCTCCCCATCTGCCATGCAAAGCCAAAAAAGCAAGATCGATTGAATCGAACAAATCCATGTTTAATGCTTTTACATAGTTTTCATTTGATATTTCAGTACGATCCTCATCTGCAAAAAATGTTTCAATATCTTTTGGTTGATTATTCCCATAAGCAGGATTAACTAAATGTGTTTCATATCCAAGACCTGTTAATGCTTTATAAATTGAAGCACCTGTTGCTTTGGATACTTTTCTTTCGGGGGATGTTCCACCAAGAAAGAGAGCGATTTTAGGTTTTTGGTTTGTCATTAGAATCTTTCAGATTTTTTTTTAGACTGACCCCAGCTAATCTCCCTTTTCTGAAAGGGGAGGAATGGAGGGGTTTAAAAAATATTTCTTTCATCCGGGGAAATACCATAAACTTCATTAGCAAGGTTAATTAATTCCTTAACCTTTTCAAAAGTCAACTCTTTTTCTCCGCCTAATAATTTAGCTGCAAAAATAGTCTGAGCCGTATGCTCAAGCTTTTCCATTTTATAATATGCATCATCAAGATTTAAACCAAGTGTTACAGCACCATGATTTTGAAGAAGGAAAGCCCATGCATGATCAATATATGGTTCCATACTTAAAGCCAATTCATCAGTTGAGGGTGTTGCATATTTGCATAAAGGAACTTTGCCTAAGGTTAAAATGATCTCAGGGAAAATATGTTTGGAAAAATCTTCGCCTGATGCAGCAAATGCCGTAGCATAAACCGGATGGCAATGAACAACTGCATTAACTTCAGGCCTTCTTGAATATGCAAAGAGATGAATTTTAAATTCTGTGGAGAGTATACCATTCCCTTTCAGGATTTTCCCGGAAGCATCAATTTCAATTATATCATCTTCAGTAACTGCACCTTTGGAGATTCCTGATCGTGTAATTAGAAAAGTATTATCTGGAGTAATTGTAGAAATGTTCCCATCAGTTGCTGCAACAAATCCCTTCTCATAAACTCTTTTGCAAATCTCAACTAATTTTCTTTTCTCAGACATTTACTTTCAAGCTCTTCCATTAACTTCATATTTATTAATCCGTCATAACCTGTTACAAGCAAAGGTTCATCATTTAAAAAAGATCGCTGAACAGATTTAACCAGGTTTAAAAGATTATTTGATCTTTTCCTGAAAGCCTTTCTTGTTTCTCCTTCATGAAGTATAGTTAACTTTGCAAGTGAATTTCCAATATACTTCTCGACGCACAATGCTCCTTTATTTCCCAATATCTCTACCCTGTTAAATGCTTTTTTATTATTGTAAGAAACGTTGAAATATCCATATCCACCTTTTTTGAAATGAACTATTGCTGCAGCAAAATCATCAACATCACTTTTATAGACAACATTATCTATTACACCATCAATGCTTTCTATTTCACCACCAAAAAATCTTAGAAGATCTATCATATGAGTTCCAACATCACGTAAAGCACCACCACCGCTTAAATTTTTATTAAAGCGAAAGTTGTTCCCGGGCACAATATCAATATTAAAATTAAGATTTATTGAAACGAGCTTGCCAATATATTCATTGCTGAGTAATTCATTTGCTTTTTTAATTAAAGGATGAAACCTATAAACGTAACTAACAGCAAGCTTAACTCCGTTTTCTTTACAGACTTTAACCATCTCTTCAGCTTCAGTGGAATTCATTGCAAGTGGTTTTTCACACAGAATATTTTTTCCGGCTTTTGCCGCTTTAATAACCTGCTCATAATGATGAGAATTTGCACTGGATATATAAACACAATTTATATCAGACTTAACGAACTCATCATAATCGGAAAAGCTATTAGGAATACCAAACTTTTTGGCAAGTTCATTCGCCCTGTCTTTACTATTGCTGAATAAAGAGATAACATCATTTTTCTTAATCAACTGTATAGACGGGATAAAAGCATTTTCAGCAAACTGGCCGCATCCGGCAATACCCCATTTATTTTTTTTTATTTTCTTTCCAATCATCTGAATTATAAGAGAAGTTTTTATTCAAAAACTAAGCTATCTGTTTAGACAATTTTAATCTTTCCATTAATTTTTTTACGGGTTTGGAATTCTGCATAATGTAAAAATGAACACTCGGTACACTATTATTCAACAATTCATTAACCTGTTTAACAGCCCACTCAACTCCCATATCAATAACGTGTTCCGGTTTTGCAGAATTAACTTCATCGACAAGTTCCTGTGGAATATTCACATAAAAATTCTTTGGGACATTTACTAAGTGAGCTTTTGATGTAAGTATTTTTAATCCCGGAATAATTGGAACAGTGATTCCTTCTTTCCTGCATAAATCTACAAAATCAAAAAAAACTTTATTATCATAAAACATTTGAGTAACAACATACTCGGCACCGGCATCAACTTTCTGCTTTACATATTTTATATCGCTTAAAAGATTAGGAGCTTCAAAATGCTTCTCCGGGTAACCGCTTACACCAATACAAAAATTTGTTGGCCTTGCATCAAGAAGACTATCTTCAAGATATTTTCCGCTATTCATATTCTTTACCTGCTTCACTAGATCAACAGCATAAAGATTCCTGCTTCTCCCTTCAGGTAAAGGTTTTTCATAACCCAGATCATCACCCCGAATCGCAAGTATGTTTTCTATTCCAAGGTAATTCAGTTCAATTAAAAAATCTTCCGTCTCTTCCCTTGTAAATCCGTTAGTAAGAATATGAGGGACGGCATCAATATTATATTTATTCTGGATAAGTGCACAAATACCGAGAGTTCCGGGTCTTTTTCTTTTTATAATTTTTTTTATCCCCTTAGAAGTTTCTTCATACATAACTTCTGCAGAGTGACTTGTGATATCTATAAACGGGGGTTTGTATTTCGAGATATCATCAATTACAGAAAGAAGACTAAAAAAATCACCACCTCTCTTGGGTGGAATTAATTCAAAACTTATCAACGGTTCTTTAGCATTCGCCAGATGATCAATTACTCTCATAGCTAATCTTTTATTTTGATGATCAAATTTAAGGCTAAAATTAAATCATTACAATTCTAATTAGATAAGAAGCCAAAACTCAAAAAGTTAAAAACTGAAGATAAAGTTATTTATCGTTCCGGAATGAGTTTTAATAAAGTTTTATTACTCCTTATCGATTGTCCATCAGTTTTAATCTTCATATACTTTCCTCTCAACCACATTTCAGTCATATCTTTGTAATGATCACTCATTACATTGCCAGATTCACCTGTTGTAAGAATTAAATAAAACTCATTTGGTTTGGCAAAATCAAAAATGTAACGCATTGAAGGGCCAAGAATATCTTCAAAAGGCTTATGGTTAAACCGCGGATAATTTCCTAATCCTTTATGGAAAGGATACTCAGTATTGAAAATTGTTGTGCCATCTCCTCCAACTGAAAAGGGACCAATATCAATATATTTATCAAGAAGTGAAAATTGTCCAGTGAAGGTATGCTTATGTGTTACAGTATGAAGTTTGCCCCACTGCCAGTCTTTTATTTCTTTTCCAAAAATATTTTCCAATTCCGATAATGCATCAACCAGACTTTCTCGAATTATATAATCTCTATCTTCAGTCTGAGAAGTTTCAATATTATTAAACCAGGGATGTTGTTTATCCTCAAGCATTTTTAAAATGTTTCGGTAAGGAACACTGGAAACAAAAATAAACTTATTGTAAAGATCGTCTCCGAGCTCATCATAAAAAGTATTCTTAAGAAGATACTTATAAAACATCGAGTAAATGGTTGGAACCTGGCTGAATTCGTTCATATCGTAATCCCAATTTTTAAATAACTCTAAAGCAAGAGAAAGATTTTTATCCTTAACCTTAACATTAGTAAATGCAGCAAGAATGTATTCTGAAATCTTTTCTGCGTAAGGTGAAACTTGGTCCATTTGGTACTTCATATAATCATCAACAGAATGTTTTAGCTTGCTTGTAAGAAGTTGAGTGATTCTTTCTATTCTTGAAGAAGGTTCCCAGAGATTTGAAATATGATATTCAAAATTTTTTAATGTTTTATTATTTGCTGTTGCAATAAAATTCTGTGGAGGATTGAATAGTAGGGGAATTTCTGAACGATCAACATAACCTTTCCAATCATATTTATCAGATGTTCCATCAAACACAAAAGTTGGTGATGTTGATTCTCTCTTAGGAAGCTTTCCTCCAAAAAAATAACCGATGTTTCCTGAAACATCAGCATAAACATAATTCTGCCCTGGTATCCCGAATAACCTTACTGCTTCTTTAAACTCATTCCAGTTTCCTGCACGATTTAGGAGATAATAAGAATTTATTTCTTCAGTAACTTCCATACCAACCCATTTCATACTGAGATCAATTTTATTTAACCCATCATCCGGATAAATAAATGAATATGGATGAATATCGGAAATCAATGGGCCTCTGTGTGTACTTCTTATTTTTAATTTTACATCAAGAGAATCTTTTACTTTAATAATCTCTTCAGAGAATTTTAAATCCTTCCAGATATTATTCAGAAGATATTTCTTTCCAGTTGAATCCAGCTTTTCAATATAAAAGTCCGCATCATCAAGCATAATGTTTGTTAATGTCCAGGAGATATTTTTATTTTTGCCAATAACAACAGCAGGAATTCCCGGAAGTGTTACACCTTCAACATTCCAGTTGCCTGCTCTAATCACAACTGCAAACCATCTTCCCGGTGCGCTGAAAGCAAGATGAGGATCATTAGCAATAATTGGTTTACCGGAAACAGATAAACTGCTGTCAACAACCCAATTGTTTGAACCGAGATGCGTTCCATTAATCCCTAATAATCTTCTCAGGTCTTTATCTGTTTCAATGAGATTTGTATTAAGTTTTGGGTAGGATTTTATTTCAGGCGGAATTATATAAGGTGCATTCTCATCCCATGCTGGGAGTATTTGCTTTACTTTTTCTTCTCCAAGTTTTTGTATAAGATGAGTAAAAGAAATATCCGCCCACCAGCTTATGTTTAATTCCCATGCCATCATTCTTGAAATTATTGCACAGTCAACCGGTTTCCATTCATAAGGATCATAGTCAAGCACATCAAATTCAACCGGGTAATTTCCTTCAGCATCTTTTATATACTGATTAACGCCAGCTGAATATGCTTCGAGTAATTTTAATACTTCGGGTTTTGTTTGAACAAGAATTTTTTCTGAGATCTTTTTAATTCCCGCAACTCTTAACATTTTATCAAAGATAAGAGCGTTCGACCCTAAAATTTCACTTAACCTTCCTGCACCTGCTCTGCGACTCAAATCCATCTGGAATAATCTTTCCTGCGCATGAATAAAACCAAGTGCAAAAGCAGCATCTTCTTCGTTCTTTGCTAAGATGTAAGGAACAGCCATGCTGTCTCTGTATATCTCAACATTTGCGGATAAACCAAGTACATTTATTTCACCTTCGTATTCAGGAAGGGAAGCAATAAGCATATTATGGAAAACAAAACCTGCAGCAACAATAAGGATTATAATCGAGATTGTAATTGCAATAGATATCTTTAACCAGCGAGGCATAAATAAAATTGTTTCTTTAAATATAAGAATAAATAAATTATGGAATGAGGGAGAGGTAAGTTCAAGAGCAAGTTCAAGTACAGAAAAAATTAAATGTTTGGTTTCAAAATCATTAATACTGTTGCAAGGATAGGTGTTATTAATGCAATGAATCCCCAGAAGTCCCATTGCTTTGCAAGCTTATGATATTCATCCCAGTTAAATTTTTCTTTATCGGAAGCAAGGGCAGCAATTTTTTTCTGCAATGGAACAACTTTAGCCATAAAAGCAGCTCCTGAAATAACAAAAAGAATAATAGACCAAAGGATCCAGCCTGTACCCAGAATTGGTAAGCCACCATGCACAGCTCCACCAATCCCAAATATTGTTATACCTATAACACCCGGCAATGTAAAGATTCTATCGGCTTTAATAATTCCTTTAAATGCAAAAGCAATTTTATCGGAATCTTTGCTTTTCTGTGCAAACATTTTCCAGAATAAGCCGACAGTTATGTTACCAAGAAAAAATATTACAAATAAGACATGAATAAGTTTCAGGTATAGATAGACCATTTAAAATTTCCGGTA
>CAZECH010000065.1:0-10571 GCA_964510675.1 uncultured Ignavibacteriaceae bacterium | reverse complement strand
TAAACTTTCTTATGTGTTTTACCGAATTTTATCGCATTATAACCGCCGTTAGTTTCAGGCAGTTTCTGCTTAATAATATCTGCTTGTATTGTTACACCAAGGTGATTTGCCTGACCTGTTAAATCCGCAGAAACATGATAGTCTTTATCTTTCTTAAACTCAGAATTTCTTAAATAGCACCAGAGAATTGTAGCCATACCAAGCTCGTGTGCATACTGGAATGTTTCGCTGACTTCAACAATCTGTCTTGCACTTTCATCTGAACCGAAATAAATTGTTGCACCAACTGCTGCAGCACCAAGATCCCATGACTGCCTAACTCCTGCAAACATAATCTGATCAAATTTATTGGGATAAGTTAGCAGTTCGTTATGGTTTAATTTTACAATAAAAGGAATTTTGTGGGCATATTTTCTCGAGACCATTCCAAGCACACCAACCGTTGAAGCAACCGCATTACAACCTCCTTCAATTGCAAGCTTAACAATATTTTCAGGATCAAAATATTCCGGGTTGGGTGCAAATGAAGCACCTGCGGAATGTTCAATTCCCTGATCAACAGGAAGAATAGAAACATAACCTGTTCCTGCAAGTCTTCCTGTACTGAAAATCCATTGCAAATTTTTCAGAACATTAATATTTCTATCGGTATGGCTGAAAATCCTATCAACAAAATCGGATCCGGGTAGATGTAATTTTTCCTTTGGAAATTTTGCTTTATAACTAAGTAATGAATCTGCTTCACTGCCAAGCAATTCTTTAATTTTATCTATCATAATAGGCTCCATATTTTTAAGTTTTATAGTTGTTGGGTTAAAACCATTATCCAAAGAACTACTTTGGAGAAACAGTTACAATTTTTGTTTTTGAGATAGCCCACAACCTGAGTTGTGGGTTAATGAGAGGAAAATCTAATTCTAAAATTGTTTAATAGTTTTTCAAAAAACTCTCAAATTACTATGCTAAAATAAAGTTAAATAAGGTTGGATACAATTGAATAGCACATGCAAGTGTTGAGCAAGGACAAGTTTTTAAATCTTTTTACTTGATCCTACACTTAATCTTTCAACCTACCTTCTCTTTCAATACAATTAAAAATATCCTGAGAATGTGATATAGAGTTTTCAATAAACCATTTACCTGTATCCATTCCGCCGCAAACAACACCGGCAACAAAAATACCTTTCCGGTTTGTTTCAAATGTTAATGGATTGAAATCAGGCTGCATGTTTTGTTCACTGCCAAGTATTCTGATGCTGTTCTTTTTAAGAAAATGAAAATCAGGTTGATATCCTGTCATCGCAAAGACAAAATCATTTTTAATCGTTAATTTTCCAATTGGTGTTTCAAGATCAACTTCATCTTCTCGTATCTCAACAACATTCGAATTAAAAAAAGCTTTTATTGATCCTTCTTTAATTCTATTTTCAATATCAGGTTTCACCCAGTATTTTATCGAATCTTTAAGCTTTAATTCCCGAACAACAAGAGTTACTTCAGCACCTCTTCTATAAATTTCCAAAGCAACATCAACGGCAGAATTGCCTCCGCCTATCACCACAACTTTATGATATGCGTAGGGATGCGGTTCATCAAAATAATGCTTTACTTTGGGAAGGCTTTCTCCCTGAACATTCAACATAACAGGATTATCATAATAACCGGTAGCAATTATAATATTCCTGCACAAATAATTATCTTTACTAGTTCTTACAACAAAACCGGCATCCGTATCAGTTATTTCAAAAACAGTTTCATAAGTGTTTACATTTAAATTCCATGATGACTTTACACGCCTGTAATATTCAAGAGCTTCCCTACGTGTAGGTTTATCCCCATGAGAAACAAACGGTACTTCTCCAATCTCAAGTCTTTCAGAAGTTGAGAAAAAAGTCATATTAGTTGGGTAATTAAAAAGTGAATTTACGAGGCAGCCTTTTTCAATAATGAGGTAGCTTATATTTCTTTTTGTTGCTTCGATACCGCAGTTAAGACCAATTGGCCCTCCCCCAACAATTATTGCTTCAACGTACTTACTCATTGATCCATGAATTACTTTTTGAAATATAATTCTAAATTTAAGAAAATGGAATAATTAAGAAGGATATAAATTTAAAATAAAAAAGCGGTATATCAGCTATACCGCTTTGCTCAAGTAAATTTTTACCTGATTATTTCAATTAAGGCACTTGCAACTGTTTTATCTTTGTCATCAAGAAGGAAAACTCTGTAAAAACCAGGTTCCTCAAATTTCAAATCACTTTCATCATTCTTTGCGAAATAAATGTATTTCATATCCGGTTCAACTACGTAGTCAAAATTTTTGTAATACTCAAACTTTTTTTCACGGGGATTATATTTATCAAACTGGATTGAAACATCCTCAAGATCGAGAGCATAATCACATTTCACCATAACAGTTAAATAACCGGCTGTAAACCTATCGCTTACATTTATTTCTCCATCATCACTGTCATAACGTTCACAGAAATATAAAACCGGTTCTGATTGTGCAAAAGAAAAGCTCTGAAAACCCAAAACACAAAGAGTGAGAAAAGAAATTGTGAAGATTATTTTTTTCATATTATAACTCCTAATTGTATGTAAATGTTATTTATTAGTTTGTATTTATTAACGAAAATTGTACCAGAAGATTTTTTCCCATAATAAAACCATAATTTAAAGGAATTCATAAATAATCAGTGCTGTCGTACTTTAGGGATAAAAGGAATTGGAATGGTGTCGTATGTGTGAGACAAATTTACCTTTAATCGAAATATTTAACCAAACAATAATAATTTATAGAAATTTTTAAAGCAAATGAAAAATTTCATAAGTTTAACTAATAAAAACCCTACAGAAGTTCCTGTTGAAAGATATATTTTGATTAAACAATCAACCAAAGATCAAATAATTTGCCTGTGGTGTAACCAGCCAACAAATATCATTTGGGTTCATGGGCATGGACAGCGTGCAATTTTCGGAATAAATAAAGATGAATGCTGCTGCGATGAAAATTGTAATGTATCAAAGGAAAAAGAAAATTATAATAAAGAAAATGCAAATTAAGCATGTATGTTTTGATCTTGATGGAACTCTTGTTGATTCCTTCAGAACAATATTCAATGCAACATTAAAAACACTAAAGCAATTAAAAATTAATAATGCTATGGGGGAGAATGATTTTAGAATAAGAATAGGGCATCATTTTAAAGATATTTTCAGAGATTTAAAAATTGATGTTCCGGATATTGAAGGCTATATAAATATTTATAAGCAATATTATTTTGATTTCATTGATCAATCTGAATTATATCCTTTAGTTACTGAGACTCTTTCATCAATGAAACAAAATGGTTTTTTCATTTCACTTCTTACAACTAAAACTCAGGAACAGGCAGAAAAAATAATACAACATTTTAACCTTTCAGAGTATTTTGATTTTATTATGGGAAGAAGAGAGGGTATTCCGGTTAAACCAAACCCCGAACCATTAATAGAAATTTGTAAAACGCTAAAAATTAAAGTTGAAGAAACAATAATGGTAGGAGATACAGAACTTGATATTTCTTGCGGAAAAAGTGCCGGTTCTTTAACCTGCGCGGTGTTGTACGGTTACAGAGGAAAAGAAAAACTAATTGAAGAGAAAGCTGATTATTATATCAATTCCATAACTGAACTTACTCAGATATTAAATAAAAAAGCCATTGCAAAGTAATTTCTAATCTGCAATAGCTTTTATATAAAAACAAAAATACTATTTGATTACAATCATCTTCCTTGTCTGAACAAACTCTCCGGCTTTCAAAGTATAGAAATATACACCTGACCCAATTTGCCCTTTTAATAAATCAGTAGAAAAATCTACTGAATGTTTACCAGCTTCTTTATATTCATCCACAAGTTCTGCAACTTCAACACCAAGTATGTTATAAATTTTTAATGATACATTTCCTGATTTTGGAATTGAATAATTAATTATGGTCTTTGGATTGAATGGATTAGGATAGTTTTGTAAAAGTTCATATTTAGTAACTCCTGAATATTCTACCGAAACAGGATAGTAATACTTATAATCTCCATCAAAATCAATTTGCTTTAACCTGTAAAAAGATTTCCCGGCAACAGGAGATTTATCAATAAAAGTGTAATTAGAAATTTCCGTACTGTTTCCTTTGCCATTTACAAAACCGATTGTTATGTAATGCAATTCATTCTTGTTGCCAGAAGCTCTCTCTATTTCAAACCCATAATTATTTAATTCCGTTGCAGTTGACCAATCTAAAAGGATTTTATGTTCTGAAACATTTGCAGTGAAAGATGTCAATTCAACAGGCACAATACTGTAAACAACAATACCAATATCATCAACATACCAGCCGTCGCGTTCAATAAATCCATCTGACTTTAATTCAAACCTTATTTTAACCTGGTTTGTTGCATAACCTTCCAGACTGATTTCTTCCAGTACCCAATTTGATAAAAAGCCATCATACAAAGGTTGTCCATTAGGTTGAAAATCTCCGACACCTTGCTGAGTATACTGCCCTTCAAGAGGAATCCAGGTTGAGCCGTTGTTTGTTGAAATTTTTACCTGACCATAATCCCAATTGCTTTCAATATCAAATTTTGTCCAGAATCTTAATACCGGATCTTGATAAGATGACAAGTCAATAGAGTTCATAAGTGTCATAGTTACGGTAGCATCACTGGAGTAAGTACCATTCTTGCTGTCAGTATAAGAATTTGGAGAAGAATAATATGATAAAGCAGTTGCTTCCCAATTTGGATTAGCTGGTGTGCTTGTAACTGTCCAGTAAGTAAGTGGGTTATTTGAAGTATCAGTAAAAACAAAGTTGGGTACACCTATGATAATACTTAATGTATCATCTGACATTTTAACACCATTTATCTTCGATGTTATAAGAAGTTTTATTCTTTCCTCAACAGGCGTATTAGATGATAGTGTAAAAGAGAAAGGGGTTATGATTGAAACAGATTGCCTTGTTGGCAGCGAATCAATTGTAACGGAACTTGTATTAACTGACGCATACAAACTCAGGGAACTTAACTCAACAGAAATATTATAAGCAGTGGATAATCCTTTATTCTTTATTACAGGATTGAACTCAACAACATCTCCCGGCTGAAAATATTGTTGTTGAAAGTTTGCATTTTCCAGAGTAGCATATTCGCCTGCCACCCATGCATAATAAAAATTCGGAAGAACATTTTCTTCTGCTAAAGGGAAAATCCTGTTTTGAGGAGGCCAGAATCCATCGGAAGAATTACCCACTTCAGGAGTCATAGCAAATATTTTTCCACCGTTAAGCAAAACATCTCCATTATAATGATAATCATCGCTATTGCCCCTTGTTGAATAGCTAACAGTCTGCATATCAGTGCCATGCGTATAACCATTATAGGAAGTCATATCAGAGGCAAATTCCCTGAAGATTAAAGAATCGGGTGTTTCCGTTTCTAATGAACCATAAGGATAAATCAGATAGTTACCATAGGTGTGATAGTTAAGAGCATTCTTAATTCCTTTACCGGCAAGAAAATTTTTTAAATTATTCGTTTCCGGTTCTGAAAAAGGTGCTATACCTCGATAAGTTTCATCCCAAGGATCTGTACTTGAACCACCGTTTGGTGCATTCCAATAATTCATTGGTCCATAATTCCTGTTTAGATCAACTCCGAGATTACCACCGCCGTTATTTCTCCTGTTCTTTCTCCAAAACCCACCACCATTAGGATTTGTTTGCCGGTTATATTCATAGCCATCGGGATTCACACACGGGATAAAATATAATTCCCTATTGTCAACAATGTATTTAACTGACGGATCCGTATTGTAATTCTCAAGCAAGTAATACATAAAATAGATTAACTGCATCATGCTTTCAGGTTCTCTTGCATGGTGAAGAGCTGTATATGAAACCCTTGGTTCATTTTCATTCACATCCGGATTATCGGATATTTTAACCATATATGTAGGACGGTTTTCAACTGTATTTCCTATAGATTGCTTTGCAGTAATAAGATTGGGATAAAGCATCCGCATCGTATCAAGCTCTGCTATCATTTCTGCCAAAGTATAATACCCACCCATTGAACCATACCCAAAACCAGAAACATTGAAACCTTCAATACTTTTCTCAAGGGATGTTTTCTTCTCAGCCTCGGTCAGTTGAGAACGTTGGTTATAATACTCAAACCAATCATTTATTAAAATTTCATAGCTGTACCCCGATGATTGTAAAATCGAAAACTCCTGATCATTCAGGAAAACAATGATTGAATTATCCTTAGTGTATTCCGAATGATCAAATTCAAGCCCAATTCTATAAAGATTGGCTACTGTCTCCTGATCCTGGATATGAATCTTAACCTGTTTGTAATTTTGCGCCTGAGAAGAGATTTGAAAAAAAATTATAAAAAGAGAAAGTAAAAGATATTTCATTTTCCACCCTGGTTAACAAATAAACAATTTTTTAATCAAAGTAAATTCTTTTAGCTGTTCAAATACAATTAAAATGTAATCACTGAGATCCACAGAAAAGTTTATTCAATTAAACTTTTAAAGTCTCACCTTCTGTTTTTGCAATAGTGGACGCACCACAGGAGTCGCTCCATACATTAACTGTAGTCCTGCACATATCTAAAAACGGATCTACTGCTAAAATCAACCCTACTCCTTCTAAAGGTAATCCAACTGATGTTAAAATAACAGAAATCATAACCAATCCTGCCATAGGTATCCCGGCTGCACCAATCGATGCAAGAAGCGCAGTAAATACGACAATCATTTGCTGAAGGAAACTAAGTTCAATTCCGTATGCCTGGGCAATAAACATCGCTGCAACACATTCGTAAAGTGCAGTACCATCCATATTAATTGTGGCTCCTAATGGAAGAACAAAACTCGAAATCTTATTTGAAACTCCTGAATTATTTTCAACAGCATCGATAGTCAAAGGTAAAGTAGCTGAAGATGACCTTGTAGAAAACGCTGTAATCAATGGTGTTGTAAGTGCCTGAAATTGTTTCCATGGATTTATTTTACCAATAAAACGAAGAATTAATGGAAGCGTAATAGTTGAGTGAATTATCAATCCAATTAATACTGTAACAAAATATTTACCAAGGCTGCCCAATACTTCAACTAAGTTTTCCCGTTGTTCGGCAACTACTCCAGCTACAATTCCAAGAATACCAAGGGGCGTAAACCGGATAATGAAGTGAGTAAGTTTCATCATCACTTCAAAACCGGAATTAAATAATTTTATTAAAAGATCTTTTGGCTCGGTATTAATTTTTGTTATAAAAAACCCGGTAAGAATTGAAAAGAAAATTATAGCAAGCATATCGGCAGAGACAAGTGCATCAAATATATTTGACGGAACCATTCTTAATATAATATCCAAAATGTTACCTGAAGATGCTGCGAGCTCAGGGATATCTTCTTTTAAACCGAGGTCTGCCCCAACACCCGGTTGAATAAGGTTAACAAATACAAGCCCGGTGGTAATAGCAAACAGACTTGTTATTATATAATAGGAAATTGTCTTAAAACCGAGTCTGCCTAAGTTTTGCGCATCCCCAATATTTGTTACACCGGAAATAATGGAAGTAAGAATCAGCGGGACGATGATCATTTGTAATGCCCTGAGGAATAAATCTCCCATCCATGATAAGAGGTATGCATAATCTGTAAACAACAAACCAAACAACACCGCAAGAATAAGCGAAATTAATATTTGCCAGTGAAGCTTTAATTTCAACATCATTGGTATCTACAGAATATTAGTTAAAATTTCATCACACAATGCATAACCGCTTTTAGTAAGCTTAATTTGATTTTCATTGAATATGATAAGATCATTTTTCATAAGCTTACCGAGATAATCTGATTTACTTTTTAACCAGCTGTCTCCAAAGTGTTTTTGCAAATCAGGAAGATTAATTCCACCGCTTCTTAATGCAAGCATAATATATTCATCAAAAGCTTCTTTATTGTTAACAACTTCAGAGCCTGCCGCTGCAAAAATGTTTTTATCAATTTCAGATATATATCTTTTTAAGCTTGAAAAATTCCACCATCTTTTTGAGTTAATAAAAGAATGTGCTGAAGGCCCAAAGCCGAGATAATCCCTGTATTCCCAATATGCTTTATTATGAATACATTCGAAGCCTGGTGTTGTAAAATTTGAAACTTCATATTGTTTAAATCCATGTGATTCAAGATAGTTAATTGTTATTTCATATAGCTCTGCATCATAATCATCATCCTGCAATTTTATTTTTCCATCAAGTACCATTTTATTAAGAATGGTTCCTCTTTCAAGAATTAAACTGTAAGTAGATATATGTTTAACCGGAAGTTGTGTTAGTATATTTAAATTAGTACTCCACTTCTCCTTAGTTTGCCCCGGAAGATTAAAAATAAGATCGGCGCTTATGTTTTCAAATCCTGCTTCAGCAGCATTATATACAGTATTAATAGCTGTATCCTTATCATGTATTCTTGTTAAGAATTTCAATTCATCTTCATGAAAAGATTGAATACCAATACTGATACGATTTATACCGGTTTTAAAAAAATCTATTAATTTATTTTTATTGACTGTCCCCGGATTTGTTTCAAGTGTGACTTCTGCATTATCTCTTATAAAAAATCTCTTTTTCAGATGATTAATTATTTTTTCAATATAATGTACTTCCATCAAGGAGGGTGTACCTCCGCCAAAATATATTGATGAAAAGTACCTGTTGCCGGAATAAAGTTCGGAATAATAATCTATTTCTTCCTTAAGTGAGTTTAGAAATGAATCAATATTATCAACTGTAATTATAGAGTAGAAATCACAGTAAATACATTTATGATCGCAGAAAGGAATATGAATATATAGAGCTGAATCTTTCATAAAAATTTAATTGAACTGTACCCTTGAACATTTTTCGAAAGATACAAAAGAATGGGTTTATTTAAAATAAAAAATCCTTACAAAGCGAACTCTGTAAGGATTTGAATGATTGATTAAGAGAATTTATTATAAACTTGTATCTATGTTATAGAGGATATCAATTCTTACATCAACAGAATTTGTTACACCACCACCAGATGTAACTGCAACACTATATTCTCCATAAAAACATGTATTACCACTTGCAAGAGATTCATTTATTGATGTAATCTGTGCTTCTGTTAACTCAATTTTATAAGCAGGATTAGGTGTAATGTAATCAGCAGGTGTTATATTATTGGCGGTGTGTTCAAATAGAAGAGTTCCTGCTGAACTTGTACCGGCATATATTCTTAAAACACCATTACCGGTTAATGCAGTTGGATTAGCATCAAGTGTAACCATGTATGATTCTACATATACAATGCTGTTTAATTTATCCGAATAATCCTGGTAAGTTTCATCGTCCTGTAAACAAAAAGTTTCGTTTCCAGATGGATTGGTTGATCCGCTTGTATTTATTGTAAAAGAAATGGGTAAACCAAATAGAAAATTTTCAAAAGCATCACACCCATTCATAATAACCGCAGTTATTAAGGCAAATGCTGTTAAATATGATTTTATAAATTTTTTCATCTTCTTTTTCTCCTGTTAAAATTCAAATGTTAAGCCGCCGGATAGAACCGATTGAGCACCAACACTATAATCAGCATTTATAACAACTACAGCCAGCTTTAACGAACCTCCTAAAGTACCTCTGAAATTGTTGTCACCATCGATACTTACTTTTATTGTCTCTCCTGGTTGTACCGATGAGAAGTTTCCGGGGGCAGTATATTCATATTCAAGATCGAAAGTACTTGATTCATACTGCAAGCCTCCATAAAGAGTAAACAAACCGAAAGATTTACTTGCATGTGCATTGAAGGCTATTGCACTTACTTCCATAACACCGGTAATTTCCAGGTTGTTGTACAAGAACTGTACCGATATATCAACAGGAGATAAAGGTATATAACGACTAATACTATGCTTCAAACCAATACCAAACATGCTTAGGTCTTCTTCATCACCTAAAGAAATACTTGGTAAATAACGAAGCATAACTTCGGTACCCATAAAACTTGCTGAGATTTGTGGTAAAACAGCGGGTATTGAAGACTTGTTAATTCCGGGAGGATATACAATATATCCATTAGGTCCATAATATGAAGCGCCTTCACTGCCATATATTGTTGCAGTAGGTTGATCTGCTGTATATCCAGATCCAGCCTCAAAATTTGGCGTAAAAGTTAAATCATCATCGGGAATGAGTATAAGCATTCCCCTAAAACTAATTGAAAATCCGAAAAAATCTGCAACTTTTGCAGTATGATATGACCCGGAATTAAATGCCATCCCTAAAGTAGTCCCAAACGGCTTGGCATAATCAGTTATTTCTAATTTATTTAAAAAACCAAACCTGTCCTCTACCATTTTAACATTAACAAGCAGATCCCTTTTTATTCATCTGTTTTTGCCAATGACAATATTATTGGTGTTACCTTATAATAATGTCTTAGGGCAAGAACTCAAAGGGAAGACGTTTATTGTATCAACTGG
>CAZECH010000064.1:0-10709 GCA_964510675.1 uncultured Ignavibacteriaceae bacterium | reverse complement strand
AGGTACATGATGAATTGGTTTTTGATGCTCACAAAGATGAAGTTGATGAACTTCGTCCGTTAATAAAGGAATTAATGGAGAATGCTTTGCCGTTAAATGTTCCTATTGTAGTTGATACAGGTGTTGGTGAAAACTGGCTGGATGCGCACTGAAAGCAGTAGGCAGTCTTCAGTCGAAACATCAACAGTCATTCTGAGGAATGAAATGACGAAGAATCTCAGGAACCTTCACTTCATTCAGGATGACAAACAATATAACATCATTCTGAGGGGACAAATTGACCGAGACAAGAAAAGTCATTCTGAAGAAGCAAAGCGACAGGAGAATCTAAACTATGAATGATTATTATGTTTATATAATTACCAACAAATCTAAAACTCTTTATATTGGTGTAACAAATGATCTTAGTAGAAGAATATATGAGCACAAAAACAAAATAATAGATGGATTCACTAAGAAATATAACATCAGTAAACTTGTGTATTATGAAACCTTTAATGATCCGAATGAAGCAATTAGAAGAGAAAAGCAAATTAAAGGTTGGTTACGAATTAAAAAGATTAAACTTATTGAGTCAATGAATCCTGATTGGAAGGATTTGAGTGATGAGTGGAATTAAGAGATCCTTCACTTCGTTCAGGATGTCGGGAAAAATAATGTACATAGAACCATCACAAATAAAAAGAATTTTGATTATCAAACCTCGCGGGATTGGGGATGTTGTTCTTTCAACAATCCTGATAGATAATCTTAAATCTTATTTTAAAGATGCAACAATAGATTATCTCACAGAGCCATTCGCAAAACCGGCTGTTGAACATTTACCTGATGTAAGTAAAGTTCTCACGATGAAGCGAGATGAATTTCCTCTTAGCGTAGCTTTCAAGATCAGGAAAGAAAAGTATGATTTGTTAATTGATGCCTGGACTAATCCAAGAACTGCTCTGATTACCTTTCTATCAGGAGTTAAATATAGAGTTGGTTTTGCATACAGGGGAAGAAAATATGCTTACAATATTTTAGCAACTTCGGAAAGAGGCGGAGATCATCATTCAGCTGAACATAATTTAGAACTGCTCAAACCTATTGGTGTTCCAATTATTTCTAAAAGAATTCAGTTTAAAGTTCCGGAGAAAGAAATAAAAAAAGCAGAGGAATTTTTCAACAAATCATTATCAAAGAATAAAACAGTAGTAGGAATTCTTCCTGCCGGAAGCTGGCAGTCTAAAAAATTTGATAAAGAAAGATGGGTTGATATCTGCAAAATCATAAAAGAAAAGTATAATGTTATCTTTCTTCTCCTTTGGGGACCGGGCGATAAAGATGATGCCGATTTTATTAACAAACATTTTCCAGAAGTTTCAGTAATGATTCCACAAACTGATCTTATTTTAATGTCTGCTTTCATAAAGCAAAGTGATATAATAATTGCTAACGATTCCGGTCCAATGCACATAGCTGTTGCTTTAGGAATTCCGGTACTTGGAATATTTGGGCCAACAGATCCAAAAGGACACGGACCTTATTCGCCTGATTCAGGTTATGTAATTAAAGAAGAATTGTTTTGCATTATATGTAATAAGCTTGTTTGCCCTTATAATCATGAATGCATGAAAGATCTGCCTGATCAAAAAATCCTAAGTGAATTTGAGAGAATAGGAAGTAAAATTTTAATACACAAACTTTCCCTCTCTTAATAACAATTTGGCAGTTAAGCAATTAGATAATTGAATCTCTATCCTTCTAAAATTACTTTTCTTATATTTGTTAAAAATAATTCTGAAAAATGAGCAATAAAGAAATCCCATCCTGTAAAAGATTTTCCGGTTATAAGCCCTGCTTTCCTGATCACGACTGCTGGGGAAATGGGTGCAAGGATAATATTCCTATCGGGACAAAGATTTTAATTATAAATCTTGATGCAATGGGAGATGTGCTTATGACAACTGCTCAGCTTCCTGCTTTAAAAAGAAAATTTCCTGAATCAACTATCTGCTGGATTACAGATAAAATATCGGTTCCTTTACTTTTTAACAATCATCTTGTAGATCATGTCTATCCTCTCGATGCAGAATCAATTTTAATTTTAAACCAGATGAAGTTTGATTATATAATGAATGTTGATAAATCCCAAAGATCATGTGCATTGCTTAATTCATTAAATGCAAAACATAAACTTGGTTTTGGATTGAATGAGGATGGGAAAATAATTCCTGTAAATGAAGGAGCTTATTATAATTACAAACTTGGAATGGATGATCAATTTAAATTTAGAATAAACAAGAGAACCGGACAGGATTATCTTGCTGAAACTTTTGAAGTTGATTACAAAAGGGATGAATATGTTTTCAACTTTACTGATAATGAATTAAAGTTTATTGCAGATTATAAAATGGAAGCCGGAATTTCAGAAAATGATTTTGTAATCGGATTTAATACAGGCTGTTCTAATCTCTATCCTAATAAAAAGATGACTATTGATCAGCATATTTATCTGATTGATAAGTTACTTGGAAAAAATAAATATAAAATTGCCTTGTTCGGTGGTCCGGAAGACACTGAAAGGAATGACAAGATTTATACTGAGTTCTGGGGGAAAATTATAAATACTCCAACCACACATGGTTTAAGAAGAGGTTCTTGCTATGAGAGTATTGCAGATGTTGTTATCACAGGTGATTCATTCGGAATGCATCTCGCAATTGCTTTAAAGAAATATATACTAGTTTGGTTTGGTGTAAGTTGCTGGACAGAGATTGATCTATATGAAAGGGGTATTAAATTATTCCAGAATGATTTATTCTGTTCACCCTGCTGGAAAAAAGTATGTCCTTATAATCTTGAGTGCATTTCAATGATTGACCTTGACAGAATAGTCCGGGAAGTAGAACTCTATTTTGAAAAACAACACTCCCCTGTTTCTAAATGAATCTCTTTTCTTTAGCTAAAAGAATAAACCGTCCTTTAATTCTCGATGGAGCAATGGGAAGTATGCTTCAATCACTAAATGTAAAATCAAAAGGTTCATTATGGATGTCTTATGCAAATATTGAAGATCCGGAAAAGGTTTATTCAATTCATAAAAAATATATTGATGCTGGTGCAGATATAATTACAACAAATACTTTTCGGACAAACCCGGCAGCTCTGAAGGATTTTACCAAAATAAAGCAGAACAAGTTAGTTAAGGAGTGTATATCATTAGCACTTAAGGCAAGAGGATCTTTACCTGTACTTATTGCCGGTTCTAATGCTCCGGCTGAAGATTGTTACCAGGAAAAAAGAACTTTATCTAAGAAAGAACTCACTTACAATCACCATAAACATATTGATTTATTGATGGCAGACGGATGCGATTTGATTCTAAATGAAACTCAAAGCCATAATGATGAAATAAAAATTATCTCTAAATATTGTGATAAGAAAAATATTCCTTTTGTTATGAGCTTCTTTTTTAAGAAAGATTTAAGGTTACTCTCCGGTGAAAATCTATTCGATATAGTAAAGTTTATTCTGGATTATGAACCGCTTGCAATTGGATTTAATTGTATTATGCCGGAAATTTTTAACAAAGTTTTGCCAAAAATAAGAAGTAATTATAACTGGGGATTTTATCTTAATTGTGGAAGTGGTAATTATACAGATCAAATTATTAAATGCGGAGTTTCTCCAAAGGATTATATTATAAATGTTAAGATCTCATTAAAAAAGAAACCTTCCTTCATTGGATCTTGCTGCGGTTCATCTCCAAATCATATTAAAGAAATAAAACAATTACTTGATGAGAGAAATAAAAGTTAAAGCACCGGCAAAGATTAACCTTGGTTTACATGTTATTTCCAGAAGAGTTGATGGATACCATAATATTGAGACAATATTTTATCCAATAAATTTATTTGATGTGCTTACATTCAAAGAATCTGATGAATTTACTTTTACTTCAACTAATCAGGAAATAAACGAATCAGATAATCTTATTATAAAAGCAAAAAATCTTTTGGAAGATGAAACAAAACAAAAAATCAAAGTTCATATTCATCTGGAAAAGAATATTCCAGTTGGTGCAGGTTTAGGTGGAGGAAGTTCTGATGCAGCATTAACTTTGAAAACTCTGAATAAACTTTTCAACTTTAACTTGGATCGTGAAAAGCTTTCTGAATTGGCATTAATTCTTGGTTCAGATGTTCCTTTCTTTCTCAATCCGAAACCTTGTTTCGCTTCATCAAGAGGAGAGAAATTAGAATATCTTGCTATAAAAATTCCATATTCAATACTAATTATTAATCCTGGAATTCATATATCAACAAAATGGGCTTACAGTATGATTATTCCTAAAAAACCAAACACCAATTTAAATGACTTTAGACAAAAAGATTTGAATGCTCCCAATAAGCTTAAACTACTTATAAAAAATGATTTTGAAGAAATAGTTTTTAAAGAGTATCCTCAAATAAACGGATTAAAGGAAAAATTGTATAAAATGGGCTCGGAGTTTGTTCTTATGTCTGGAAGTGGCTCAACACTGTTTGCATTTTTTAAAGATGTTCTTTTGGGAGAAAAGGTCCGAAAAGAATTGAGAGAAGAATATTTTATATTTTATCAGAAGACTAAGTTCAACTTTTAGTTATTTTTTAAAGTAATTGAAATACAAACAATTAGCTTACAACATTTTCTGTAAATTCTACACTACCTCTGGAAGCATTAACCCGAATAGTTCCACCAAAAGGAACAGTAATTTTATTAACAATATGTCCATAACTAAAATTATATATAACCGGTATTTTAAGATTATAAACATAATCAGCAATTACTTCACCGATCCCAAAAGTCTTTTTCTCAGAATTCGGTTCAATACACTCAGTAAATGCTCCCAGAATTAATCCCGAAATCTTTTTAAATACTCCTGCAAGTCTTAGTTGATTAAATAATCTGTCAACTCTGTAAGGTAATTCATTAATCTCTTCCAGGAGCAAAACCCTGTTTTTAACATCGGGAAAATAAGGCGTGCCTGCTAGAGATAATAACGATGCAAGATTTCCTCCTACTAACCTTCCTCGTGCAGTACCTTTGACCAATGTGGAAATTTTCTCACCTTCTGGTTGAACAACCCTACCTAATTTTTTATTAGATGTAATCAGTCGCCAAAACATTTCTTCAGTATAGCGGCTGATTGAATTGTAAAAATCTACTGCAAGCATAGGACCTGAAAATGTAATTAAGCCTGTCTTCTGAAAAATTGCCATCTGTAAAGCAGTAATATCACTATAGCCGACTAAAATTTTAGGATTTCTCAGAATCAATTTATAATCTATTTTATCAAGCAGTCTTGGTGTACCATAGCCACCTCTCGAACAAATAATTGCTTTCACTTCTTTATTTCTAAACATATCATGAATATCTTCTATTCTCTGTTCATCTGTTCCTGCAAGATAACCATGATTCTTATGTGCATTCTTTCCAACCTTTACGTTATATCCTAATCCTTCCAGGTATTTAACACCCTTTTCTATTTTAAAAAGATCATCTGGTGCTGAAGCCGGTGAAACTATCCCGATCAAATCCCCACTTTTAAGTCTTTTAGGTTTTGTTGTTTTCATATTTCAAATTTTTTATTTAGGACAATTCTAGAACATATTGAGTTGTTTTTAAAATTTATCCGTCTAAGATTAAGATTAAAGATTAAAAATTGAATTTTATTTATAACTTAACATTAAATTTACAATTTCTTAACATATTAAATTTATCTTGTTAAGACTAAATATAAAGTTTAATACAATTGAACCGAAAAAAGATTCTCTACATATGTGGCTCGATGAATCAAACAACAATGATGCATCTAATAGCCAAACAACTTCCCGAATATGAATCGTATTTCTCACCGTATTATGCGGATGGTCTAATAAGAAAACTATCCCGAACGCAGCTTCTGGATTTCAGTGTTTTAGGCGGTCAATTCCGAGAAAGAACGATTAACTATTTGAATATGAATAAACTTAATATTGACTATGGAGGGAAACTTTTCGCTTATGATTTAGTTTTCACTTGTAGTGATCTTGTTGTTCCCAAAAATATATTAAATAAAAAGGTAGTTCTAGTCCAGGAAGGTATGACTGATCCGGAAAACTTTTGGTATTATCTTGTAAAAGGTTTGAATTTACCAAGATGGATTGCAAGTACTTCTACAACAGGACTATCCGATTGTTACGATAAATTCTGTGTAGCTTCTGAAGGCTACAGGGATTTATTTATTAAAAAGGGTTGTAATCCGGAAAAAATTGTTGTTACAGGTATTCCAAATTTTGATAACTGCAAACAATATTTGAATAATGATTTCCCGCATAAAAATTATGTGCTCGTTTGTACTTCAGATACAAGAGAAACATACAAATATGAGAATAGGAAAAAGTTCATAAAAAAAGCTATTGAAATTGCAAAAGGTCGGCAGCTTATTTTTAAACTTCATCCAAATGAACTTGTAGATAGAGCTGTTGAAGAGATTCAGATGTATGCGCCTTGTGCCCTGGTTTTTTCAGAAGGTAAGACGGAAGAAATGATAGCTAATTGTGATGTACTTGTTTCTCGTTTTTCAAGTGTTGTTTATGTTGGACTAGCTTTACATAAAGAAGTTTATTCAGAGTTTGATATTGAAGAATTGAAAAGATTATTACCTATCCAGAATGACGGAACCTCTTCATTAAACATTGCACGTGTTGCTGAAGAATTGATTGAAACAGAAAAAACAAAAGCATTATCTCATTACAGAAAAAAGAAACCAGCTCAAAGACTAAGTAAAATTATCCAGAAGGTTAGGCAAAAAAGAAAATGGGTTAATGTTAAATCATAAATATTGAATTCAGTTGAAAGAATCACAGAGAAAAATTAAAATAGTTACAATTATTCAGGCAAGAGTTGGATCAACAAGATTGCCGAATAAAATATTCCTTCCGCTTGCCGGAGAGCCACTTCTTTACAGAATGTATGAAAGAGTTAAGCTATCACCAATTACTGGAACTATTGTAATAGCAATACCAAACGATCCTTCAGACGATCCAATCGAACACCTGTGCAGAGAAAAGGGAATCCATTTCTTTAGAGGTGATACTTATGATCTTCTTGACAGGCATTATAAAACAGCACTAAAATTTAATGCTGATACAATTGTCAAGATTCCTTCTGATTGCCCGCTTATCGATCCTAAAATTATTACAAAAGTTATAAGTTATTATCTCGAACATATAAATCATTTTGATTATGTCAGCAATCTCCATCCTGCAACTTATCCTGATGGAAATGATGTAGAAATAATGTCTATTGATGCAATTAAAAAAGCCTGGCAAAATGCACATAAAACTTTTGAACGCGAGCATACAACTCCATTCTTTTGGGAAAATCCTGATCAATTCAGAATTGGAAACGTCAAATGGGAAACTGGACTGGATTATTCAATGATACACAGATGGACAATTGATTATTATGAAGATTATCTTTTTATAAAAGCTATATATGAGAATCTCTATGATCATAATTCTTCTTTTGGAATTGATGATATTTTAAAGTTAGTTTCACTTAATCCTGAATTATTCAAAATAAATGAAAAGTATATCGGAGTTAATTGGTACCGGAATCATCTTAATGAATTAAAAACTATTTCTGCCGAACAAACTAAACAGGTGTAAGTAAATAAGTTCAAGAGTAATTAAACTTTAACTTCTTGAACTTGCTGTTGCACTTGAACTAAGAAATAAACATATGAATAAAAAAAATAAATCTGAGCTTGAACAAACAGCTTACAAAGTAAGAGGACATATTATAAGAATGTCCACAGATGGCGGATGCTTTACTGGAGCTTCGCTTTCTTGCACAGACTTAATTGTTTACCTCTATTCAAATTTCTTAAATATAAATAAAAATAATTTAAAAGATCCAGAACGAGATTATTTGTTTTTATCCAAGGGACACGATGTTCCTGCACTCTACGGAACTTTTGCTGAGCTTGGGATAGTCGAAAGGGAAAGATTGAAGAATCATTTGAAAACAAACGATCACATATACTGGCATCCAAATATAAATATTCCAGGGATTGAATTTCATTCTGGTTCACTGGGACATTTGCTTTCTGTTGCAATGGGTGTAGCAATGGATTGTAAAATGAAAAAACAATCAAACAAAATTGTTATAATTCTTGGTGATGGTGAGTTAAATGAAGGAAGTATCTGGGAAGGATTACTTGTAGCTTCTGGCTTTAAGTTAAATAATCTCATTGTCGTTGTTGATCGGAATGAATTCCAGGCAAATTTAAGAACTGAAGAATTAATTCCAATTGAACCAATAACAAACAAGTTTGAAGCTTTTGGATGGCAAACATTTGAATGCAATGGACATGATTTTGAAGATCTTGAAAAAACATTTGAATCACTTCCCTATCCTTCTGAAAAACCTTGTGCTGTTATAGCCTCAACTATAAGAGGAAAAGGTTTGCCAAGTATTGAAGCAAGAGCAGACAGATGGTTTTGCAATTTCACTCATGCTGAAGTTGAACAACTTTTGCGGGAACTTTATAGTAAAGAAAAAACAAATTTAAAATCAGAAACTTTAATAGTACGATAATGAATTACGAACAAAAACTTTTAGAACTTATTCAACAGGATGAACGAATAGTTGTACTTACAGCGGAAAACCGGGCAGCCATAAGAAATCTACCCTCATTAATTGGAGATAGATTTATTGATGTAGGAATTGCAGAGCAAACAATGGTTGGTATGGCGGCAGGTCTTGCATTAAGAGGAAGAATTCCCGTTGTCCATGCTTTATCAACATTTTTAACAATGCGTGCATTTGAATTTATTCGAACTGATGTTGGTATCGGCAGACTTCCCGTAAAACTGATTGGTGCGGTTCCCGGTTTTCTTTCGGAAGCAAATGGTCCAACTCACCAGGCAATAGAAGATATTTCAATAATGCGAGGAATTCCTGGGATGAACATCTTTTGTCCTTCAGATGAAGATGAATTGGTTGCAGGATTAGAAAAAATTATTAATAGTCCAAATCCTTTCTATGTTCGCTATAATAATATACGACCATCAGTTGAACATGATGAAGACTTTGAAATTGGCAAAGCAGAAATTATTTCTAAAGGAGAAGATATAGCTATCCTTACTTATGGAATATTATTAAAACAAGCAATTGAAGCTGCAGAGATATTAAAGCTTGAAGGTAAATCTGTTGGTGTAGTTAATCTAAGAACTCTTAAACCTATTGACAGAGAAACATTAATTAAAACTTGCAAGCAATCTTTTCTTACGGTTACACTTGAAGATCATTTTGTAACCGGGGGTTTATACTCCATCTTGAGCGAAATCCTTATTGAAGAGGAAGTAATTTACAAAGTTTTACCAATAGCGTTAAACGACAATTGGTTTAAGCCGACACTTCTTCCGGATATTCTTGAATATGAAGGATTCACCGGAGAGGCTATTGCTGAAAAAATTAGTATCGAGCTTGATAAAGCAAATTATCTTACAGCACAGTATAATTTTTGAGGAATTATTATGTCTAATTCAATTAAGTTTAATGAAAATTATCCTGATATAACAAAATCCAATAAGCTTTATCAAAAAGCTATTGAGTTAATCCCTTGTGTGACTCAGACTCTTGCAAAAGGACCATCGCAATTTATTAAAGGAGTAGCACCAAAATATTTAGTTCGCGGTAAAGGTTCTCATGTTTGGGATGTTGATGGCAATGAGTATCTTGATTACAATATGGGAATTGGCCCACTTTCATTAGGATATGCTTATGATAAAGTTGATGAAACAATTAAGGCTCAGCTTAAAGATGGGATTACATTTTCACTTATGCATCCTCTTGAAGTTGAAGTTGCAGAATTAATAAATGAAGTAGTTCCAAATGCCGAATCCATCAGGTACAGCAAAACCGGAGCTGATGTTACTTCAGCGGCAATAAGAGTTGCAAGAGCATTTACGGGAAGAGAAAAAATTTTATGCTGTGGCTACCACGGCTGGCACGATTGGTACATTTCTGTAACGGACAGGAACAAAGGAATTCCTGAATCAGTTAAAGATCTGACTTTCACTTTTAATTATAATGATATTCAGTCTATTATTGATTCAATTGATTCGGATACTGCTTGCGTAATCCTGGAGCCATTTGTATTTGAAGAACCAAAAGATAATTTCCTGCAAAAACTTAGAGATGTGTGTGATCAAAATGGAACTCTCCTGATCTTCGATGAAATGTGGACAGGATTCAGAATTGCATTAGGCGGTGCACAGGAATATTTTGGAATTAATTCAGATCTTGCCTGTTTCTCAAAAGCTGTTGCCAATGGGATGCCGATTTCTATCCTTACCGGCAGAAAAGATATTATGCAGCTTTTTGAAAAGGAAGTTTTTTTCTTTACCACATTTGGTGGCGAAGCTCTTTCTCTTGCTGCAGCAAAAGCAACCATTAATGAGATCAGAGAGAAAAATGTTCCTGCATATCTTGCAAAGCAAGGAAAGAAATTAAAAGATGGTTATAACAAAATTGTTAATGAACTTGAAATAGATTACACCAGGTGTTCAGGTTATGATTGCAGAACAATCATCACTTTTGATCAAATCAAATCCGGGCAAAATGCTCTTGAGATGAAATCACTTGTTCAGCAGGAAATGATAAAGAGAGGAATTCTTTCGGGTGGATTTCACAAT
>CAZECH010000063.1:0-10761 GCA_964510675.1 uncultured Ignavibacteriaceae bacterium | reverse complement strand
TTATCACTTACAATTTCTTTTCCTTCCAATGTAAGATCGAGAATAGTTTCAACATCATTTTTTTCCAGTTTCCCACTCGTATTTAAAACATAAACCATTTCCTTAAGTATTTTTTCAACGACTTCTATTTCTTCCAGAACACCTTTAATAACAACATTCTCACCTCTCACTACAATTGTAGCATTAAACCTATCCTCAACAAGCCTAAGGTTAGAATCATTCATACCAAGCAAAGCGAGCATATTAACATTATCTAACGTCATACGTTTTTCAGTAGCAGTCATTTTTTTTCTCTTTAAAAAAGAAAACCCTCGCCATTAAATCCGACAAGGGTTTTTAAATACTAAGTTAGACTAAAGAAGATCAAAGTTTTACTGAACCGGAGCTGGTTTATAGTTTGTTCTTAGTTTTTCGTATTTAGATTTTTCTTCTTCAGTCAGTTTTGGAACTTTAAATGCCTGTTTTGGATAGATCAAATCAGGATTCTTAATCTGATCACGGTTTGCTGAATAAATAACCGGCCATGCAAAACCATTTCCATAATGTTCACTTTTCCTGGCAATACCCCAAAGGTGATCGCCTTTAACAACTGTGTATACAATTTCCTGAGGAGCTTCAACCCATGCATCAAGAGCTTTCTGTATCTGGTTGTGAACTTTATCAAAAAATTCAGGTAATGCACTTATTTTATTTTTCTTAAGTGCATCCAGATCTGCCTGTCTGTCAGCTTTAGGTGCTTCTTTTCTTTTGACTTTTCCATCAAACTCATTAACAGCTTTTCTGAAATTATCAACATCGGTTTTTGTAGCACCAACAAGAGCATAGAGTTCATTTGTGCAATCTTCAAAACTCTTTATTTCCATTGAGCTTAAGTTATCGATATCACTTTTTAACGAACTAACTTCCTGTTCGAGAGCAGATTTTCTTGCTTTCAAACGGTTCATTTCTGATTCCCACTCATCTTCTGTCATTTCCTCCTGTGCAAAAACATTTACAGTAAGGGATAAGAAGAAAACGAGGGATAAAATGCCAATTAAATATTTTTTGAATACCATTGATTTTCCTCCGAATTCAATTATTAAATTTTAATTTATTACAAATCATTTTACATTGGAAGTTTTTTAAGGTTAGCCCTTGTTTCTTCCTTATCTTTTTCGCACTGCTGTAATTTTGCATTCTTATCAGCAATATCCCTCTCGAGGCGGGATCTTTCTTCTTTTAATGTGTTGGCTTCTGATTCAAGAGAATTTACTTCTTCTCTTAAACCATTCAACTCAGCAATTTGATCATCGCTGAGACCGCATCCGCTCCATATTAGAACTGTAAAGCCTAAGACAGCGGTAATCATGGTGTTCCTAACAACCTTGATTATATTCATATGATAACCTCCGATTTTTATTTTTTTTGGTTTAATTAAATTAGTTGAGACCGAATTTACTTTGACACACCATAAACAATACTATTAAAAAGACTTATAGATAAATGGACGTCAATTTTGTTCCGGTTATATAAGAAATTCAGAACTTAATATCAAGTTAAGTTAATGTTATATAGTTTAATTTTGCTGTATATTACAATTCATATCAACCTTCGCTCAACAAAGCTTGTATAGGTATTGCCTGCAATTATGATGTGATCAAATACAAGAATATCAAGTATTTTCCCGGATTCAACCATTTTTTTAGTTATTGCAATATCTTCATTACTTGGTTCAGGGTTACCGCTCGGATGATTGTGAAGAAGAATTATGCTTGCCGACCTGTGGTCTATGGCAGCTTTAAATACTTCACGCGGATGAACAACACTTGAATTAAGATTGCCAACTGAAATTATTTCATAAGAAATAATTTTATTTGCAGAATTAAGACATACAAGAATAAATTTTTCTTTCAGTTCATCTCTCAACAAAGGAATAAAAATATCGGCAACATCCTGCGGTGAAGTTATTTTTCTTTCATTAAACCATTTTGATTGGGATAAGATTCTCCTGCTTAACTCAAAAGCAGCGAGAAGTGTAGCTGCTTTATCTTTACCAACTCCACGGGTCTTCATTAAATCGGATAAAGTTTTAGTAGCAAGGAAAGCGAGATTTCTATGAGTGCTAATAATTTCCTGAGCAATATTAATAACAGATTTACCTTTAGTCCCTGTCCGCAAAAGAATAGCAAGAAGTTCGGCATCAGTAAGGTTATGTGCACCACGTAGTGTTAATTTTTCACGCGGCCTGTCATCTAATGGAAGATCTTTAACCCCCATATTTCACCTCTTAATTAATTTGATACTTTAAATTTATCAACTAATTCAAAAAACCCATCACGGTACCTGATAATGTTCAAATAAACATTCACGTGGTTTTTATTGATTGAAATATTATTATGAAACCCATTAACAGCAATTCCGCTTTCGATTTTTGTTCTAATGTTTTTTCTGTCGCGGCTAATATTTCTTAAAACTGTCAAAATATATTTTGCAGCGTCGTATCCATACAGAACATTCCTGTTTGCATCATACTTTGTTCTTGCTAAAAATATTTTATTAAAATCCTGGTATGAGTTGCTGTTGTATTCAATGAAATAGTCGGATTCAAAAATCATTTTATTACTCAGTTCAGGTGATGTTTCAAAACCTTTTGCTAAGAACCAATCCTGGTTTCCATAAAGCTGTATATTAATATTATTCTGAACTAACTGGGAAAGAATGAGAGGTGCATCCATTTTATCGGATATAGGTATATATAATCCTTCAGCAGAAACTAACTCAGTGGAATCAATCTTAATTCCCGAGGAAAGATTATCACTCTTGTAAGTATATTTGGCTATAATTTCACCCCCAAGTTTTTCAAACTCTGCAGAAAATTCAGCAGCAAGTAAAGGAGAATAACCGCCAATAGAATTTAGTACAGCCATTCTTCTTTTATTCTCAACATAAAAAATATACTGAGCCATTGCTTTTGCTCTGATAACAAAGTTAGGATTTGCCTGGAAAAAATTTTCGTTAATCTGTGTCAGTTCATTATCTGTAGCTGTCGGAGAAATAATTGGTAAATCGGTAGAATTAAATTCTTCAAGAGCTATTCTCACTTCGTTACTGAAAACAGGACCGATAATCAATTTAATTGAAGGGTTATTTGCAAGCTCACTTTTAATATTCATGATTCTGTTTCTTTCGTTTTCCGTATCCCTTATAAGCAAACCTATTTTATCATCTCGGCCATTGTTGAATTCATCAAGAGCAAATTTGATCCCTTCAAGAATTTCTTTTGAAGCTGTTAGTTCTTCATTGCTGCTTAATCCGCTTAAAGGAAGCATTGCGCATATAATCGTTTTGTTATTTGTTTCAGCTAATTCTTTTCCGGATATTTTTGATAAAAGAATTTCAGCTTCATTTTTATAGTGAGATTTTGGATAAAGTTTTATTAATTCATTAAGGGATTCAGAAGCTTCACCAAAAGAGTTTTGATCAATCTGAAGTTTCGCTTTAACTAACAATAAATAAGATTTTACTTTTTCATCTTTATAAAAATTTGAAATGTTTTTTATATCTGTAACTGTCAGAAAATTAAGAACAAGATTCTCCCCTTCTTTTTCTGCATCCTTTAAATACTGCTCTAAGGAAGAACTTTGTATTACATTTAAAAGTTGGCCGAATGCTTTTACATAATCCTTTTCAGTAATATAAATTTCTGTAAGAAGGAACCTTGCTTCATCAGCATGCTTACTGGAAGAATACTTATTTAGAAAATCAATTGATATACTTTTTGCTTCAGCAAGATTATTCATAGAAAGGAGTGTTTTGCCTTTAAATAAAATTGATGCAGTTGTTTTGGAATTCTCCGGGTAGTCTGATATCACTTTATCAAACAATGAAAGAGCCTGGTAATATTTTTTATCGGAATAAAATTTTACCGCTTTCTGGAAATCATTTAAATAATCACTCTGTGGAAATGAAGTGAATAAAAAAGATAATGTTAAAAAGGAAAAAAACAGTTTAGGATTTAACATTATTTGAACCCGCTTTTAAAATTAACGATGCATTATTTTTCCCATTTACTGCAAATTGATTAAACGGATCAAGTCCCAAAGCGAGATCATAATATCGTAATGCATCCCGTACTTTACTTACCTTAAAATATACTTCTGCAAGTTCAGAATATATTTTTGACGTCGGGTATTCAATCATGTCAATATGCTTAATGAAATATTCTTCGGCTTTCAGGTATTCGCCTGCTTTGAGGTAAATCCTTCCTGCCCATTCATAAACGGATGCCTCGTTCTGATTTAGTTTTATTGCTCTTGCAATGGAAGAAACGGAATGTGTAATCATTTCAAGATTGTAATATATAATTGCCAGAATTAAATTTAATTCCCAGAAGTTTGAATAAACAATCTCAGCCTTTTTTGCAAACTCAAGAGCATCCTTAAAATTGTTAAGTTGAATTTCTGTCTTTGCGAGGTAAATATAAGTTTCGAGTAAAAGTTCAGTTTTCTTACCCGAAGAAATAAACCTTAAAAAATTTATTCTTGCCGGTTCATAATCCTTGAGCATAAAAAAAGAATAACCTAGAAAGAATCCCGCTAACGGCTCATCATTAATATCAAGAGAATGGATAATATCAATAACATTTTCCCATTGAAAATTTCTAATAAGAAGTTGTGCATAAAATAATCTTACAGTATTGTTATCCGGATTTTCAGAAAGATAATTTATCAGAAGTTTTTTTGCGGATTCTAAATTCCCCTGCTTTTCATATAATTCAGCAAGCGAAAAATACCCTTCAACATAATCAGGCTCATCTTCAATAATTGAAAGATAAAGCTGGATTGCATGAAGATTTTCACCACGCGCTTCAAATTCCTGCGCAGTTTTTAATTTGTTTTCAACTCTATATTTGGAATCTATTCCAATTCTATCGTTACTGGTGGTTTAGAACTAATAACATAAACAACTCTATTTACACCGCGGACTTTGTTAATAATTTTATTAGAGACTTTGGATAAAAAATCATGATCAAACCTGAACCAGTCTGCAGTCATTCCGTCAAGAGAAGTTACCGCCCGGAGAGCTAAAACATTTTCATAAGTTCTTGCATCGCCCATTACACCAACACTATTTACCGGAAGTAAAACTGCAAATGCCTGCCAGATATTATTATACAAACCAGCTTCTTTAATTTCGTTTATAAAAATATCATCAGCATCTCTTAAAATGTCAAGTCTTTCTTTACTTACTTCACCAAGTACTCTTACTGCAAGTCCGGGTCCGGGAAATGGATGTCTCTCAATAAATTCTTCGGGTATTCCGAGTTCTCTACCTACTTTTCTAACTTCATCTTTAAATAATTCTCTGAAGGGTTCAATAAGTTTAAGATTCATTATTTCAGGAAGGCCGCCGACATTATGATGAGTTTTTATAGTAACAGATGAGCCTTTAACACTTACTGATTCTATTACGTCGGGATATAACGTTCCCTGCACAAGAAAATCTACTTCCCCATATTTTTTTGCTTTTTCTTCGAATACTTCTATAAAAGTGTTACCGATTATTTTTCTTTTCATTTCGGGATCAACAATCCCTTCTAATCTTGAAAGAAATCTTTCTGATTCATCAACATGAAAATAATTAAGCTTTAGTTTCTGTGTAAAAATTTTACTTATAATTTCACTTTCTTTTTTTCTCATCAAGCCGGTATCGATATGAACACATAATAAATTTTCACCAATTGCTTTTTTAACAAGTACTGCGGCAACAGTAGAGTCAACTCCGCCGCTTAATGCACAAATTACTTTTGCTGAACCAGCTATCTGTTTTATTTCAGATATTTTTGACTGAATAAAATTTTGCGGAGTCCAGTTACCTTTGCACCCGCAAATATTGAAAAGAAAATTCCCGATTATCTTTTCACCTTCCTGTGTATGAACAACCTCAGGATGGAATTGAACGCCATAAATTTTTCTTTTGGAATCTGCAATGGAACATAATGGAGAATGATCCGACTCTGCTGTTATTTTAAAACCTTCCGGAAGTTCTGTTAGATAATCGCCATGGCTCATCCATACAACAGAATCTTTTTTTACGCCCTTAAATAATCCATCTTCTTCTTTAATTATAAGATTGGCTTTCCCATATTCCCTGTTCGATGCAGGTTCAACTTTTCCTCCTAATGTTCGGCAAATAATCTGAAGACCATAACAAATACCGAGAACGGGTATTCCAAGATTAAGTATCGGAGGATCAAGCTGAGGTGAGCCTTCATCATAAACACTCATTGGTCCGCCGGATAATATTATTCCTGATGGTGATAATAATTTAACTTCATCAACGGAAATTTTGTGGGAATGAATTTCGGAATAAACATTTGCTTCACGAACTCTTCGTGTAATGAGCTGGGTGTATTGTGCACCAAAATCTATTATTAAAATTGTTTCGCTTGGTTTCATCTTTCCATTTGTTTAAAAAAGAAAAACAAAACCCGCTTTACGGAATTTTGTTTTTCAGAAATATGCTGAAGTAAAAAACTTTGTTTACTGACCAACCAGGTTTTTATAATCTTCAGCATTTAAAAGATCATTCAACTCGCTCTGATCATTTATCTCAATCTTAATTATCCAGCCTTTTCCATACGGATCATTATTTACATCTTCAGGTGTATTGGCTAATTCTTTATTAACCTCCAAAACTTTTCCGCTGCAAGGTGCATAAAGATCGCTAACAGTTTTTACGGCTTCAATAGTTCCGAAAGTGTTTCCTTTAACAATCTCTTTCAGATCTGGATCAATATCCATATATACAACATCACCAAGTTCTCCTTGTGCATAATCCGTAACACCAATGAATCCTGTTTTTCCTTCAACCCTAATCCATTCATGATCCTTTGTGTACTTAATGTTTTCCGGGAAATTCATTTCAACCTCTCATTGATTAAGAACTTTTTTATATTCTTATTAAACACAGATTATTAATCTGTGCTACGTTTTATCAAATTTAAAATTATCTAAAAAACTAGTATCAAAATTACCACTTAAAAATCTTTCATCTTCAAGAACTTTTAAATGAAAAGGAATTGTTGTTTTAATACCTTCAACTGTAAACTCTTCAAGTGCTCTTCTTCCACGGGCAATAGCATGCTGCCTGTTCTTTCCCCACACAATAAGTTTTGCAATTAGAGAATCATAATACGGTGGGATTGTATAAGACTGATAAATATGCGAATCTATTCTTACTCCAAAACCACCCGGAAAATGAAGAGAAGTAATTTTACCCGGAGATGGCCTGAAACCATTTTCCGGATCTTCGGCATTAATCCTGAATTCAATACTATGACCTGTTGGTTTTTTAGCAAGAGTTTCAGCTTTATTACCCGCAGCAACTAAAATCTGCTGACGAATCAGATCAACATTATAAACAGATTCTGTAACAGGATGCTCAACCTGGATGCGTGTATTCATTTCCATAAAATAGAATTTCTTATACTTATCCAGAAGAAACTCTACAGTACCGGCACCTTCATAATTAACACCTTTTGCACCAAGTATTGCCGCTTCACCCATTTTATTTCTTGTTGCAGAATCTATTACCGGAGAAGGGCTTTCTTCAATCAGTTTTTGATGACGGCGCTGAACCGAACAATCTCTTTCACCATAATGATGTACGTTACCAAAAGTATCCCCTATAATCTGTATTTCAACATGACGTGGATTTTCTATAAACTTTTCTATATAAACATCAGAATTACCAAAAGATGATTCTGCTTCTGATTTTGCATTTTGAAAGGCTTTTTCAAATTCACTTTCTTCCAAGACTATTCTCATACCTTTACCTCCGCCGCCAGCAGAAGCCTTGATAATAACCGGGAATCCGATCTCGTGAGAAATCTTTTTACCTTCAATTCCAGAACTAATAACCCCATCACTACCTGGAATAACCGGAACACCATGTTTTTTCATTGTATCTTTTGCAAAAGCTTTATCACCCATAGCATTAATCATTTTGGGAGAAGGACCAATAAATTTTATCCCGGATTCTTTACATATCTCTGAGAAGTCGGCATTTTCTGCAAGGAAACCATAACCAGGATGAATTGCGTCTGCTCCAGTTATCTGTGCCGCAGAAATAATTAAGGGCATTTTAAGATAGCTGTCTCTGCTTATTGGAGGGCCTATACATACAGCTTCATCTGCGAAAGTAACATGAAGGGAATCTCGGTCTGCTTCAGAATAAACTGCAACAGTTTTTATATCAAGTTCTTTACAGGTTCTTATAATTCTTAAAGCTATTTCGCCTCTATTGGCGATTAATATTTTATTAAACAATTTTTCCTCTTAGTGGCAACAGGAATATCAACTGACCCGGATTAAAAAAAGAGGCTGATTGTATTCTACAGGTTTTCCGTTTTCGGCAAGAATCTTCACAACTTTTCCACTTATATCAGATTCAATTTCATTCATAAGTTTCATTGCTTCAACAATACATAAAACTGTTCCCGGTGAAACAGAATCACCTACATTAATATATGCATCAGCATCAGGTGCCGGTGCCCTATAAAAAGTTCCTACAATCGGGGATCGGATTTCATGAGTATTCTCCTGAACTTCCGGTTTGGCGGATTCTTCCTGAGTTTTGGTTAATGATTGTTCCGTCATTGGAACAGCACCAGGCATTAAGTGAGGATGTGTTATGGTCTGAAGTCCTCTTATCTTCTTAGCAATTTTAATTCTTAAACCGTTTTCTTCAATTTCAAGATCAGTTATTTCGCTTGAAGTAACAATTTTCACAAGTTTTTTTATAAGATTTAAATCCATTTAAAATCCTCTTTTAAGATTTAACTCTTTCAACATATTCCCCGGTCCGGGTATCAACTTTCAGGAAATCATTTGTTTCAACAAACAAAGGAACATTTATTGTTGAACCTGTTTCTAAAGTTGCTGGTTTTAAAGCTCCGGTTGCAGTATTTCCTTTAAATCCTGGTTCAGTTGATATAACTTTAAGGAATGCAAAAATTGGTGGTTCTACTGTTATTATATCATTTCCATTAAATAGTATTTCTAATTCTTCACTCTCTTTAAGGAATTTAATTCCTTCTCCGAACATCTCAACAGGAATATTTATTTGTTCATAAGTTCCATTATCCATGCAAACCAAAAAATCTCCATCGCGGTAAAGGTACTGATATTTTCTTCTCTCAACTCTTATTATTTCAATTGATTCACCAGATCTGAATGTATTATCAAGTACTTTGCCTGTTTTAAGGTTTTTTAACATTGACCGGACAAAAGCACCGCCTTTACCCGGTTTAACATGCTGGAATTCTACAATAGTATAAAGTTCATTTTTAAATTTAATTATTAAGCCATTCCTGAAATCTGATGTGTCTGCCATAAACTAAAAATTTCTATCCTGCTTATTGGTATGAAAAAAATAAGTCATGATAATTTTATTACTGAATTTGCGAAAGATACCGATCAACTTCTCTGAATGCTGTTGAAGCTGCATATTCTTCTTTTATAGTATCAAATAATTCTTTTGCTTTTTCATTCTCACCGGCATATAAGTAATTAATTCCAGCATTCAGCATATAGTCGGGATTCAACGGGTTTTCACTGGAAACACGGGAAGCTTTAAAATAAAGATCGGCTGCTTTTTTATATTCATTCTTTGTTGAATAAATACCAGCCTGTCCAGCTAGAGCAGTTGCTTCAAATATTTTGTTGCCGCCGGAATAATCTTCATAATATTCTAAAGCTTCTTCATTCCTGCCCAAAAAATTATAAGAATTTGCAAGGTAAATTTTAGCTAATTCCCCGTTTTCCGTGCTACCGAAATCCTCAACTATTTTTTTTAGTCCAACAATATTAGTTCCCTGTCTTCCTTCGATTGCTTCAAGATAAGAACCCATATCGTAAACATTCATAATACGTGCAAGTTGAGTACCTGCTTCAATGTTAGCTTCTTTCCTGTTAGATATATAGAAATAAACTAAAGCAATAATTGCTATTAAAATTCCACCGAACATTAAAGCACGTGATCTGTTTTCCTCAAAAAAACCATAAGCTTTATAATAAGTAGCGATTAATTTATCTTCTTTTATCTCTTTCCTTGAAAGTTTCTTCTTTTTAGTTAACATTATATCCCTTACTGTTTAACTGCTCAATTTTAGGAATACAAATTTAGTAAAGTTAATTGTCAAATCCATAGATTTTCAGTCACTAATCTGAATTGAAGGTGAGACGGTGAGGCAGTAAATATCATAAAAAGTCAAAATTCAAAAATTAAATGAATTAGAAAATACTCTATTTTGACTTTGATTTTTGATTCTTTGACTTTGTTATCGTACGCCCAGAAGGATTCGAACCTTCAACCTTCAGAGCCGGAGTCTGATACTCTATCCAATTGAGCTATGGGCGCTTGTTCAATTAACAATGAATAATTAACAATTTTCAATGTAAAGATAAGAATAGTTGTCATTAAGATTCATTGAGTATAATCTTATATTAACATTCTTAATTCTTAATTTTTAATTAACCCTGATATGATTAGAAAAAATCCACGCTTTATTATTAAAATAAACTTCTACCCTGTAAACACCTTTTTTATTCACAGCAAATTTTCCCTCGTTACCTTCCACATGGTTAACTTTTTTACCATTATGTATTAACCTTATTTCAGCCTTTGAAACCGGGAGAAAAACATTAAGATTTACTTTTTTTGTTAATGGAACTGTATCACCCATTTGATAAATCTTTCCCTCTGCTTTAGCAAAGAACC
>CAZECH010000062.1:0-10811 GCA_964510675.1 uncultured Ignavibacteriaceae bacterium | reverse complement strand
TATGGTAACCGAAGAAGCTTTACCTTCTTATCAAACGTGGCTTAACAGGCTGGAAGGAATTACAGATGTAACAGGTGCAAGCAGTTCTGCATGGGCTAAATGGAGCAGAGGCTGGACTTCAGAGGAAAACAGGCATGGTGATTTACTGAATAAATACCTGTACTTAACGGGCAGGGTTGATATGCGCGCTGTGGAAGTAACTGTCCATCATTTAATTAATAGTGGTTTTGATCCCCAAACTGGGAATGATCCTTACTTAGGTTTCATTTATACTTCTTTCCAGGAGAGAGCTACAAAAATTTCACATTCCAATGTAGGCAGGCTCGCAAAAAAATCCGGGGAAACATTACTTCACAAAATTTGCGGGATAATTGCCGGCGATGAAGCAAGACACGAAAAAGCTTATAAATTATTCATGACAAAAATTTTTGAAGCTGACCCGGTTTATGCTGTTCTATCATTTGCTAAAATGATGAGACTAAAAGTTACAATGCCCGCTCATATGATGACAGATGGAAAAGATAAAAATCTTTTCACAAAATTTTCCAATGTTGCACAGCGGCTTGAAGTTTACACAGTAAAGGATTATGCAAGTATTATAAAAAATCTTGTAGAGGGATGGAATATTCCTGCACTTAAAGGATTATCGGATGCTGCTGCAAAAGCACAGGATTATCTCTGCAATTTATCTGAAAGATATAACGCTCTGGCAAATAGGTTTTCATTTGCAGCTGATGCTGAAAGCTTTAGCTGGATTTATGACAGGAAAGTTTAGAAAAACTTAAATCGCAAATCATAGTTTAGTAAGATTCAGATTTAGCAAAGGTTCCGCCTGGAAACTTTAATATGAAAACAATTTATCGGGAATAAAATCTTGCCTTTAAAATAATTATGGACAATATTGCCTGCAGATTTTTTTAGCTTCAACAATATGACAACATTAAAACAAACAATAGTACTTATTGTATTGGTAATTTTCGGATTATCAGCATGTAAACAAAAGCAATCGGCAGAAACCAGGAATGATTTCAAGAAATATTATGATAACTTTAATGTTAAAGGTTCGTTTGTGCTGTATGATCAGAAAAATGATAAATATATTTTTTACAACCAGGCGCAATACAAACAGCCATTTACTCCGGCTTCTACTTTCAAGATATGTAATTCTTTAATCGGTCTGGAGACAGGTGTAATAAAGGATGAAAATTTTGTTATTCCATGGGATAGCTTAAAAAGACAAGTTCCTGCCTGGAACCAGGATCATAATTTAAAATCTGCTTTTAAATATTCAGTTGTCTGGTATTACCAGGAACTTGCCAGGAGAGTTGGAGGAAAGCAGATGAAATACTGGCTCGATAAATCAGATTACGGGAACAAAGATACCACCGGGGGTATAGATATGTTTTGGTTAACGGGCAGCCTTCGTATTAGTCCTGAACAGCAAATTGATTTTTTAAAACGTCTGCAGCATAATAATCTTCCCTTCTCACAGAGAACGATGGACATCGTAAAAGACATAATGATTGTTAAAGATACTTTACATAATACGATCAGGGCAAAAACAGGTTGGGGTGAACAGGATAATAAATATGTCGGTTGGTATGTTGGATATCTAGAGACTAAAGATAATGTTTATTATTTTGCCAACTGTATACAGACTGCTAATTTTCAGAATACGAATTTTGCTATAGCACGGATAGATATAGTTTATCAAATTCTTGATGCCTTAAAAATAACAGATAATTAAAAAATGAACGAGCTGATTAACGTAGCAAATCCTGAAGATATTTTTCAGCAATATATGAATACACCAATCGGGCTGCTGCTGGAATATCATAACCTGGGCAGACCATTTGATTCTTACTCGCAGGCAAACCTTTTAATAGGAATGTGCATGGATAACCGGAAGCATCTTCATATACCGGATAATTTTGCTTTTATTATTCGTGCGGGCGGCGCCAATTTAAGATACAGTGAATTTAAAATATCATATGCAATCTCCATCGGTGGAATTCAACATATAGCTCTTATAGGACACAACAATTGCGGAATGGTAAATTTAGTTTCACGCAGGGATCAATTCATAAACGGGCTTGTGGATAAAGCGGGATGGGAGAAAAAATTTGCTGAAGAACATTTTGAGCAATACGCTCCAATGTTTGAAATCGGAAATGAAATAGAATTTGTAATCAGCGAGGCAAAACGCCTTCGGCTGAGATATCCTAAGATAAAAGTTGCCCCAATGTATTATAATGTTGATGATAACCGTTTGTATTTAATAAGTGAGAAATGATAAACCAAGTTAAGCTTGTAAACTTCATCTTTTAATAAAATTATTATTCAGAAATACAACTATGCGAAATATAATTTTCTTTATGAAACTGCTTCTTTTTACTTTATCGGGAATAAGCTATGCACAGAACAAAATTATTGCATATAATAGCCCTGATATTTACTACCAGGGCAGAATAATGTATAATGATTCTTCAGCAGTACTTTCCTGGCCCGGTTCTTCAGTAAATATTTTATTTGAAGGAACAGAAATTTCTGCAATACTACGGGATGCCGATACAGCCAATTATTATAATGTAATATTAGATGATATTAATATTATTAAAATTCATACCGATAATGTTAAACAAGCTTATTTGCTGGCTTCAGGGTTAACGGAGGGAAAACATAAAATTCAATTATTTAAACGTACCGAATGGGATAACGGGAAAACCTTTTTTTATGGTTTTGAAACTCCGGGCAATACTATAATATTACTTTCTCCTCCTCCCCCTAAAAGGAAAATCGAATTTTATGGAAACTCTATTACCTGCGGCTATGCAATGGAGGATATCAGCGGAGGAGATTCGTGGTTTGGTTTTTTTGAAAACAATTATCTTTCTTATGCGGCTATTACGGCAAGACATTTTGATGCACAATATTCATGCATTGGTAAAAGCGGTATAGGCATAGTAATTAGCTGGTTTCCGCTTTTAATGCGCGAAATGTATGACCGGTTAGACCCTACGGACTCAACTTCCAAATGGGATTTCACAAAATACACTCCGGATATAGTTGTAATTAATTTATTTCAAAATGATTCCTGGTTAGTAAATATGCCGGATCATGAACAATTTAAAAACAGATTTGGCTCAAAAGTTCCTGATGAGAATTTTATTATGAAATCATATAAAGATTTTGTAGTCTCAATCAGGAATAAATATCCCAAAGCAAATATTATTTGTGCACTTGGTAATATGGACGCTACAAGAGAAGGTTCAGTGTGGCCGGGCTATATTCAAAAGGCAGTTGATCAATTAAAAGACTCAAAAATATTTACTCACTTTTTTAAATATAAAAATACCGATGGGCATCCGAAAGTTGATGAGCAAAAAGTAATGGCAGAAAGCCTTATTGAATTCATTGAAAATAATATTAGCTGGTAAACTTTCGCATGAATGAGTTTATTAATTATCTAATTTATAACAGATATTAAATAAACAGAATCATTATGCCTTACAAGATCAGCGCAGGGGAAAGTAATTTTATCGCCTTTATCTGCTTTATTAATTAATTTTTCTTCAAATAATATTTTTTCAAGTTTAAGATTTACGACTCCGGAAGTAGGTCCTATAATCATTATTTCATCGTCTGTTTTAAGCTTACCTGTTTCTAATTTTATATAGGCGATTTTAGTTCGCTTATAATAGTTAAGAACTTTACCGATATATTCTTTCTTCGTTGTTGCCTGGCTTCCATAAATATCTGCATAATCTTCTGACGATGGTTTACCAAAATAAAATCCTGATGAGAAACCGCGGTTATAAACTTCATCAAGTTCTTTTAATAAATTTTTCTTTACTTCCTCTGTTAATTTCTTTTCATAACAAAGATCAATTGCTCTTCTGTAAACTGATGTAACTCTCGCTGCATATTCAGGACTTCTTTTTCGTCCTTCAATTTTGAAGGAATCAATTCCAGCTTCAATTAATTTGTCAATAAATTCAATTGTACAAAGATCTTTTGCTGATAAAACGTAGTCATCTCCAATCATTAAAGATTTTTTAATTAAAGGATCATAAACCTCGTATTCCCTTCTGCATGGCTGAATACAATCGCCCCTGTTTGCACTTTTACCAAAAAGATGATGACTCATAAAACATCTGCCACTAACTGCAACACACATTGCTCCATGTATAAAAGCTTCTATCTCGAGGCCAGTTTTCTTTCTTATTTTTTTTATTTCGTCAAGAGAACATTCACGGGCAAGAACAATTCTTGATGCCCCGATTGACTTGTAAAAATTCGCACTTAATGAATTTGAAACTGAACCTTGTGTAGAAATGCAGAATGCAATTTTATGCTTTCTACATTTTTCAGCAACCGCTAAATCCCAGCAAATAATCCTATCTACTCCAGATTTCTTTGCTGCAGAAATTATTTCATCAACTTCATCCAGTTCTTCTTCAAAGACTATTGTATTTAAGGTAAGATAAGTTTTTACATTATTCTTTTGGCAGAAGGAAACAACTTCGGGTAATTCTTCAATTTTAAAATTGGCAGCTTTAGTGCGCATATTCAATTTATCCACACCAAAGTAAACTGCGTTTGCGCCAGCTTTAATAACAGCAATTAACATCGTTCTATCCCCTGCAGGACTCATTAACTCTGGTTTGGATAGTTTAATACTTTTCATAATATTGAACCTTATGGAACACGGATGACGCAGATGACACAAATTTTCAAGGATTTAACCTTTGCGAATCCGGTAAATCCGTGTCATTCGTATTCTATTCTTTCAACCCTTCTCTTCCCACACTTTAGCAATCTCAACAATAGTTTTAACTGCCATTTCCATATCCTGTATGGCTACCCACTCAAGCTGAGAGTGGAAACTATGCTCTCCTGCAAAAACATTTGGGGTTGGAAGTCCCATAAAACTTAATCTTGAACCATCTGTTCCGCCGCGGATTGGATGCATAATCGGCTTTATCTCCAATCTCTTCAAAGCTTCTATTGCATACTCAGTCACCTTAGGGTGTTTGTCTAATATTTCCTTCATATTCCTGTATTGTTCAATCACTTCAAATTCAAGTTTAGCTCCGGGATATTTAGCAACCGTTTTCTCTGCTAATTCTTTAAGAAAATTTTCATACTCTTTTAATTTAGGAGTTTCAAAATCTCTAATGATAAACTTGATTGTTGTTAACTCCTCATTGCCATTAAAAGCCATAGGATGAACATATCCCTCCCTTCCTTCAGTAGTTTCAGGAGAAAGTTTATCTTTTGGTAAACTATCAATAAAAACAGAAGCAATTTTAATAGAATTTATCATTTGTCCTTTTGCATAACCCGGATGAATATTCTTTCCAAAAATTTTTATTACAACAGCATCAGCCGAGAAAGTTTCGGATTCAATCTCACCCCTGCTTGAACCATCGATTGTATAAGCATACTTTGCCCCAAGTTTTTTCAGATCAATTTTTTCAGTACCCCTTCCTACTTCCTCATCGGGAGTAAAACAAACCTTCACAATTCCATGTTTTACTTCAGGATGAGTAATAAAATAATTTACTGCATCCATAATTTCAGCAACACCGGCTTTGTTATCTGCACCAAGCAAAGTATTTCCATCAGTAGTTATTATATCAAAACCCTTCATGTTTTTAAGATCGGGATTATCACTCACTTTAATAATCCATCCACTATTAGGAAGTTTAATATCTTTACCTTGGTAGTTTTTATGGATAATTGGATTAACATTTTTCCCTGTAACTGCAGGAGAAGTATCGACATGTGCAATAAAAGCAATTACAGGCACATTCTTTTTTGTGTTGGAAGGAAGTGAAGCAATTACATAACCCCATTCATCCATATGAGCATCTTTAAGCCCTATGTTCTTAAGTTCCTTTGCAAGATCGGCAGATAAAATTTTCTGCTTCTCAGAACTTGGAAATGATTTTGAGTCTTCATCGGATTGTGTATCATATTTAACGTATTTTAAAAATCTCTCAACACAGGTGAACTTATAATTTTCGTCAAACATTTTAACCTCTTTATCAATTAAAAGAATAATTTAATTGGTTAAAATTAAGCTTATTTAATTTTTATAACAAAGAAATTGGAAATGTAATTAGTAGTCTTCGGAGAGTAAAATAAAACCAACCTTACAAATTTTTGTGAAGATATATTTTTATACGAAATTATTTTAACAAGAGTATCTTCCTGACATTCAGAGTTTCTCTGGTTGTTAAAGTAACAAAGTAAACACCTGAATTTAAATCACCCGCGTTAAAATCATATTTGTGTAATCCGGATGACATGTGATCATTTAATAAAATTTTAATTTCTTCACCTAGAATATTATATACCTTAAGTTGAACATCAGAAGAGAATGGTAAATTAAACTCTATTGTTGTAGATGGATTAAATGGATTGGGATAATTGTACAATAAAATATGATTTCCCGGGATAAATGGATCATCAACAGCAGAATTTGGATATAATGTAATATTAAGATTTTTAATTACAGTGTTCACAGAATCAACTATAAAATTTATACTATAGCCATCATAGTAACCTATTTTCTGAGCAATAAGTCTGTATTCTCCATAAGGTAAGAAGGGCACATTAAAATTTCCATCATGAGAAGTGAAAGCATAATTAAATGCCAAAGAATCATTGTTTACAGGCTGTGCATAAATTATTACATCCGAAATTGTGTCGCCTATTGTATTTATACTTACCGTACCAACAGCATTTCCACCACCAAGAGAAGAATCACGCAACATAGAAATATTTAAATTAGTTAAGCTGGTATCTATTTGAACTGAATCAGCGTTCTGCCAAAAAATTTGAGATGTACCTGAAGAACTATAATAAGATGGAACAAAATAATCTGAAAATGACTGGATATAAAAATTATCAGGTTCAATAATATTTCTTATCGCGTATGCACCACTATCTTTTATGAAAGCAGTATAATTTCCATTTGTTAAAGAGCCTGATCCATTCATAATTTTGGTAGGAGTATGAATTCCACCCTTTATAACAACAATCCCCTTCTTTAAAGGCCCTCCTGAAAGAGAATCATAAATAATTCCGGAAATGGAGTTGAATGTATTAGCATGTGGAGTTAATACGATGTCTGCAGTTTTTATTGAATTGCCTCCCAAAATTACAAACTCTGCGTTAATAGGATCGAACTGCTGACCGAAAAAAGTAACATAAAACGAATCTTTCTCAGCAGCAATTTTATATGAACCTGGAGGAAGTTCAGCTTCATAAGAACCTGATTGATCAGTGTTTGTAGAATGAATTATATAATTACCTTCATAGAAAAAATAAATAACAGCACCCACAATTGGGGAAATTCCATCTGTTACAAGTCCGTTTATCGTTCCTTCTTCCAAATCATCATCATAGTAATCAATTTTAACCTTGATGTCTTCAACTCCACGTTCACTATTACTATAAACATACATTGTATCTGATGTATCGGAGGAAGGTATATAAGTATAACCTGCCAGGATACAATCCATCTTTACAGAATCATCCGGCTCTAAATAAAAAACATTTGTATATGGCTGATCAAACCGGATATAATAAATGTTTCTGTTATAGACTACAGAATCTATTCTTAACGCAGCATCCCCTTCATTTATAAAATAAACATTCTCAAGCCTGTTGAATATATTTTCGAACTCAATTTCATCCGGTTTAATTTCTAATCGGGGTTGAGCAAATAGATGAAAGGATAAAAATAAGATAAACGAAATAATTATTTTATGTATTTTAACCATATTGTTAAAGTAATTGAGAAGTTTTAAACTATAAGTACAAAAATTTTATTTAAAGTGACACTGATAAATTGAGTTCCGATAAATTAAATTACATAAATTTTACTCAAAAAGAGCTTGAATCACTCTTTAATTCTGCAAGAGAAGGAAACTCAAAAGCTTTCCGGGAACTTAGTGTATACGTAAGACAAATCTCCTTCAGCTATTTCAGCTCCAAACAACGGCAAGGTAAAATCGTTAATAAAGATGATGTTGAAGACCTTGCAAATAATGTTTACCTCTCATTTGCCGAACAGTACCACAAAATTGATAACCTCGAATTCTGGCTAAGGCGTGTCCTTTTTCTGAATTTTATTAATTGGTATAAAAGAAACAAAGTCCGCCACATGATTGATATTGATGAAGTTTATTACCTAAAAGACAAGGAATCAAATCCCGGTGATTCGGTTGATGCAGAAAGGATTTTATCTGTTCTTGATACTTTAAGCGAAGACAAGCAAAAAATCATTAAACTCCGTTTTTATGAAGACTTAAAATTTGCCGAAATAGCAGATATATTAAACAAATCAGAAGATGCTGTAAAAAAGATGTTTTATCGTACAATAGAGGAGCTTAAGGATAAATTATAGTTTGTCACTTTATTATTTATACTGTCACTATTATGTTGAAACTATTTAATGAATTATGAACAACAATGAAAAAATATTAGAGCTTCTTGATAAAAAAAACTTGTCTGAAGAAGAAAAATCTCTCTTAAAATTATTAATTGAGAATGACCCTGAAGCAAAGAAAATTTATGACACTTATACTAAGTTGAATTTAACACTTAAACAAAAACATATCTCTTTTGATGATCTCGGTAATTATATTCTTTTCAAAAATAATATTGAACCTGAGAACAAGGACATAATTAAACTAATCCCTGAGATTGAAAATCACTTGAAGAGCTGTGAAAAGTGTTTAAATGAATTTAAGACTCTGAATGAGGAATATTCAGAAATGGAGCTGCTTGTTTCAAATGAGTTGTCCGGTGGAACTCTTCCAATAAAAGAAAAAAATTTTTTAACAAAAAATCAACCTGAACGAAGTTTTCCTGTTTATGCTTTTGCTTCAATAATCCTGGTTGGAATTATATATATTACTCTGTTTTTTGTTACTTCTCCGGCAAATTATGAATTAGCTTCCATTTCAGATAAGACAGAATATTATATTACAAGAGGAAGAGCTACCGATGATTTCCAGGAAAGTATAAATGCTCTTGAAAAAAATGATTTTGATAATGCTATTGGTTTACTTCAGAATGATATAAACAAAAATCCCGGTGATGAAACAATTTTTTATTCTCACTATATTCTTGGCCTGTCTTACATGGAAAAAGCTGAGAACAGTTTTCTTGGTTTATTCAAATCATTCAATAAAACTGATGCTCAAAATGGACTTGAAAACCTGAAGCTTTGTGTAGAAAAGAATACATCCGGCAAATTTCCCGATATAACATACAATGCATACTTTTATTCAGCTAAGGCAAGCATAATGCTTGGAGATATTGAATCAGCAAAAGAGTATTTAAAAATTGTTATTGATGAAAAAGGAAGTAAAATGTCTGAAGCCCGGAACATCTTAAATGAATTGGAATAAATTGTGTTAAATGCTTTTACAGAAAATATCCATATTATTTCTCGTTCTTCTTCTCCCTCTGTTTAAACCGGGCAATACTGAAACATCTCAAAATACAATCACCGGTACACAGGTTATTTATACTTTCAACTGTGAATCACTTAAGAAAGAAATAAAAAATAACGGCTGGAACCGCGACCGCCTGAAAAGACTGCACTTTTGCATTACTAATTCAGAATCAAAAAAAGAAAATCTTAAAGAGCTTCCATCCGGTTTTGAAAATTCTTTTATTAACTCTCTCATGTTAAAGAAAGAGCAAAAGTATAAAGAGATGTTTGATACACTTTTTGTTGCTTTCTCAGGCAAAGAAGATTATCTCCCGTTTTATGAAGAGCTTGTTTTTGCAGCCTCAGCAACGAATCAAATAAATCTTGTTGAAAAAAAAGTAACAACAGAGAATAACTTTAAATACAAAGAATTCCTTTTCGGATTAATAAGCCTTTCCAAAAGCGTGTATAACAGAGCTCAGGAATTTCTAAACTCCGCATTAAAAAGGGATTCGACCAAACAGGATATTTTTTATCATCTTTCTTATGCCTATAGGAATGGCGGCGATTATGAAAATGCCGGAAAGATTTTAAATAAAGCTTCTGGCAAGTTTTCAGATGATAACTGGTTCAACACCAAATTATTACTTGCAAAAGGATCACTACATTTTCTTTCAGCTGATTATGATAATGCTTTAAAAATTTATAACCAGGCATTAGATTTAGCCATAAAAAATTCTGATAAACAAAATGAAGCTAAGGCTTATATAAATCTTGGGATAATTGAAGATATTTCGGGCAATGTTGAGAAGTCGCGTGATTACTTAGAAAAGACCATAAAAATATGTTCTTCTATCCGGGATTATGAGAATCTTGCAATTGCTTATTCGGAGCTCGGTGTATCTTATTCCTTTACAAATAATCTTGTTGAAGCAAAACTGAATTACCGTGAGAGTAAAAATCTTTTTGAAAAGGTAAATAACAGAAACAGGTTAGCAACTCTTCTTAATAATATTGGGAAAATATATATGAACCTGTTTGATTACAAATCTGCTCTTGAGTATTATGAAAAGGGACTTGAATATGCCGGTGATAGTAAAAGATCTCAGGTTATTAATTTAACCGGTATTGCTACTGTCTATGCTAATCTTTCCAATTATACCAGAGCGATTCAATACTATAGGAAAGCAAAGGAAATATCCTCTGAAATAAAAGAAATATCTTTAAGCGCAGAAATTGATTCCGATCTCGGTTCATTGAATTTCAATCTTGACAGATTTAATAATGCAATCCAGTATTATTCGTCGGCAAGAAAATTTGCTGAAGAATCAGGAAATCCATATCTGCTTACCGATCT
>CAZECH010000061.1:0-10827 GCA_964510675.1 uncultured Ignavibacteriaceae bacterium | reverse complement strand
GAAATTTTAAAAGTATTAATAACACTCCCGTTGATCGTTGATCCATCTGCAGATAAAACAAATGATCCGTCAAAACTTTCCGGCGTTACTCCTTTGCCAATAATTTCAGAGGATATGTTAAGTGAAGATTTTATTCCTGCAAAGGGTTCAATATCAAACTTGTAAGTTTTTAAAGTTACATCATATTCCATTGGCTCATTTTTGATATTAAGTTGAGCCAGTCCGCTAACATTTCCTTTTGCAGTAGAAATATTAAAATCAGTTTTGAAGTCTAGCGGATTTCCATTGTAAGTCAGAGTATCAAACTTTATTATTCCAAGTTCAGAATAAACCGGCAATTGTAATGAAGGGACAATGTTTTTAATATCATTCTGATCTATAAATGAACCGCTCATATCAATGGATAGATCAAGGTTATTAAACTCCGTAAGATTTTTTACTTTCCCATTTCCTTCTATATTAGAATTATCCAGAAAAACACGAAGGTTATTTAATACAAGTTCTTTCATTGTTCCGGAAGCATTTATATTAAACCCTATCTTTCCTTGAAGCACATTTAATGAAGGGGCAATGGCTTGTATGTCCTCGAATGAAAAATAATCTGAACCAGCTTCGAACTTGGTACTTGCATTTTCCATATCGATTTCAAGAGTATCAAAAATGTTCAGGTTATTTATCGTTAAATTAATTTGAGCCTGCGACCGGTTTGTTTCTAAATGAAGTTTATGAACCGAAATATTTTCTTCATTAATTAAAAAACCACCACTTAGGTCATTTAAATTAAAGCCATAAATATTGGGTGTAAATGAAAGATGGTGAAGTCCAATCTCGTATATGTTATTCGATATATCCATTAAAGCGCTAATGTTTAAGTAAATCTTTTTAACACTGATATCATCAAAGTTCAAAGAATTATATGAGGTAGTTTTGGAAATGTTATAATTCCTGAATGATAAATTAATATTACTTAAATCAAGATTTGCTAATTGTATAATAAAAGGAAACTCAGATGAAGTTGTATCTTCTTCAGTAGGAGGAAATAATCTTGTAAGATTCAGTTCTCCGCTGCTGTCCGCAGATAAATTTATTGTTGCATTTTTGATTTCAAATGTTCTCACATATATCTTCTTTAATAATAACTGGAGCGGACTTGTCATAAGTGTAATTCTCTCTGCTTGAAGAAGAGTATCACTTCCCATGTTAACTACAGTATTTTTTAAGATTAGAGATGTAAAAATTGTACCATCAATTTCTTCGATGTATAATTTCCCGTTAAGTGTACTGTTAGCTTCTTCAATTATTTTTTCACGGAGAAATTCTCTGAAGGTATGTGTCTGACTAATCCCGAATAAAATCAAAATCAAAACGAACAGAGTAATACCTGTGTAAAGAAAGACATTTACAATTTTTTGAAGAAGTGTTCTTTTCTTCTTTACTTTAACTTTTTCTATGTTCTCTTCTGCTTTATCCACGATATAATTATTTAATTAACTTTCCGATAAAATAATAATTGGATTAATGAAAATAACTGCAAAATCTTGTCTTGGTGAGATTAATCAGAATACCTGGCTAATATTGTATCAATTATCTTAGATGTAGATTGATTATTTACAAACTGAATATTTTTTACTTCCCCTCCATTTTGAACAACCACCTCACTTCCCACTATTTTGTCTATTGACCAGTCAGCACCTTTTACAAGCACATCGGGAATTAATTCTTTTATTAATTCAAAAGGAGTTTCCTCATCAAATATAACAACATAATCTACAGGTTTGAGATTTGCCAAGAGGAAAGCTCTTTCAGTTTGATTGATCAAAGGTCGTTTCTCTCCCTTTATTTTTTTTACGGAAGAATCGCTATTCAACCCAACGATAAGAATATCTCCCAAAGCTTTTGCTTTAATCAGATAATCAACATGTCCAGAGTGAACCAAATCAAAAACTCCGTTAGTAAAAACAACCTTTTTATTCTCAGTCTTAAATTTATTTCGCAAGGACTTCATTTCAGCTTTTGAAAGAACAATCATTTACTTTCTCTTTCAACAATTTCAAAAAGCTTATCGGCTTCTATCGGGATAATGCCTACTTCTTCACAAACAATACCTGCTGCATAATTAGCAAGGTAAGATGCTTCAAGAATATTTGCACCTGCAGCAAGAGCCATAGTTAAAGTTGCAATTACTGTATCACCTGCACCGGAAACATCTGCAACCTTCCGTGCTTTTGTCGGCATTCGTTTTTCAGGTTTGTCTTGTTCAAAAACAGCAATACCTTCTGCACCAAGAGTAAGAAGAATATTTCTTGCTTTTAATTTTTCCAGTAGAGTTTGCCCAGCTCTTTTAATATCATCATCACTTTTTATTTTCATTGCAAGAATATCTTCTGCTTCTTTCCTGTTTGGCTTAAATACAGTTACATTTTTGTATTCAAAAAAATTATTAAATTTTGGGTCTACTGTGATGAGTACGTTATTTTCATTTGCTAGCTTAATTACCTTTTTAATGAAGGATGTAGTCAGGACTCCTTTATTATAGTCTTGAAGAATTATCCCATCAAGATTTTTAATTTGTGCAAGCAAATATTCAAAAAGTTTTTTTTCTATTTCAGATGAGATGTCCTTCTTGCTTTCCTTATCAATTCTTACAACATGCTGACTATCTGCAATTACTCTCGTCTTAGCAGTTGTCGGACGTGAATCATCAATTATAATTCCTGTTGAAGCAATCTTAGCTTCTTTTAAAAGTGAATTAAAAATCTTTCCATCATTATCATTGCCAACTATACCTATTGAGTAAGGAATTCCACCAAGTTTTAAAATGTTCAATACAACATTAGCTGCTCCTCCAAAACGGAAGAATTCATCCTCGACCTCTATTACCGGTACAGGAGCTTCGGGGGAAATCCTCTTCACATCACCCCAGAAGTAACAATCAAGCATCATATCGCCAATTACAGCAATCTTCAATCCATTGAATGCAGGTTTTAATCGCTGCAATCTGTCATTTGAAAGTTTGACCATTTAATATTTTGTTTTTTGGAGAGTAAAGATAGTTATAAAAATGGAGTTGATAAAGAAGTAAGATAACAGTCACACAATCACTTCGTTGTACCTTTTTTTACAGTCTTCTTCAAAGTCCACTGAGCCAGGGAATTTGAAACCTGAAGTCTCCACAAACCTTTGTCTGTTCCTATCCACAAATTTTTCCCATCAAAAAAAAGTGCAGTTATTGTGGATGATTTGGTTTCAAGCTGGTTAAGATCAATGGGAATTACTTTCCCCGTTATGCGGTTAATCAGTACAAGGCCTTTGCCATATTCATTTTTTTCCTTCTTATCAAATGAGTAAACCCCTGCCCAAATATAATTACCTGTTCTTTCAAGACAATAAACTCCGTTTGCAGGCAAGCCGTTTTCTCTTGAGAATTTATTCCAGATAAAATTCCTGTTATAGTTATAGATACCGCCAATATTAAACTGCGGCTGTTTGGTTGTAATAAACTCATCAGTTCCAAACCATACTTTTTCTTTCTCAAAAACAAAATCGCTTACCGAAACAGCATCTCCCTCCTGGCGAAATCCTTTTTTATTATTTAGGAATTGCCAGGTATCCTGTCCAATCCTTTTTTTCTTTCTATAGATATGAACACCTGATTCAGTTCCAAACCAGATAAGACTATCGCCATCCATCTTTATAGTCTGAAATGTATTTGTTTTTGGATCATTGTTCTGGGTAAGATCAAAATCGTTGTACTTTTGTTTTGCAACGTCCAGCTGTGTGAGATTTCTGAATCTTCCAATCCATAAAATATTATCAGCAGAATCATAACATAATGCTCTTATCCAGTTACCAAACTCACCACCAAGTGAGAATTTTTTTATTGTCCATTTATTCTTTTTCTTATCATAAATAAAGAGACCTTCATTAGCACCTGCCCAAATATAATTCTTGCTTACATCGATATCATGAAACAGATCATTCTCAAGATTTTTATTTTTTGTAGAAAAGTTAAACCACTTCTGATCTTTCTTTGAATACCTGAAAATGCCCTGTCCATAGGTTGCAACCCATATAAAATCTTCTTCTTGTGTTACCGCAGTAATAAATGCATCTTCAAGATAAACATCAAAATCAACTTGAGGAAAAATATCGGAAGAGAAAAAAAACAGATATGTTATGAGTATAAAAATATTCTTTATCATAGACCTTTAATATCAAAGAGGATCACTTCATCATTAATATAATAATCAATAACTTTCTTCACTTGTAGGAAAGTTTTTGCTTTTAACATCATCAATATATTTTTTAACAGCATTATTAATTTCATCAGCAAGTTTTGAATAATGCCTTACAAACCTGGGATGAAATTCTATGTTTAAGCCGAGCATATCAGGAGTAACAAGAATTTGCCCGTCACAATTAATTCCCGCACCAATTCCAATTGTCGGTATGTTCAGAGATTCTGTAACTTTTATTGCGAGTGAAGCAGGTATTTTTTCCAGAACTACCGCAAAAGCACCAGCTTCCTCAATAATTTTTGCGTCTTTCAAAATTTCATCGGCTTCTTCTTTATCTCTACCTCTTTCCCTGTAGCTTCCAAACTGGTGAATACTCTGTGGTGTTAAACCAATATGACCCATTACAGGTATTCCGGCTTCTGTGATTTTTCTGATTGTTTCTCCAACACGCTCGCCACCTTCAAGTTTTACTGCGCTTGCAGAAGTTTCTTTCATAATTCTTCCTGCATTCCTGAATCCCTCATCTACTCCCAGCTGATAAGACATGAATGGCATGTCAACCACAATCATTGCTCTATTTACACCTTTTACTACAGCTTTAGTGTGATAGATCATTTCATCCATGGTTACGGGCAAAGTTGTATCATTCCCCTGGAAAACATTGCTCAAGGAATCACCCACAAGTATTATATCAATTCCTGCTTCATCAAGCAGCCTGGCGGTTATAAAATCATATGCGGTTAACGCAGTTATCTTAATCCCTTTTTTCTTCAACAGGGAAAGTGCTTTTGTCGTAATTCTTTTTATTTCTTTTTCTGTGCTCATCTTAAAATTGATTGTTGAATTAATGAAAAATTTCGGAATTCATATTTTCAAATTTAACATTAAAATGTTTCTCAAAACCCTTTATTAAAGATTCTTCTAATTTTTTATAATCAGTTTTATACCCAAGGATTTCTTCAATCTCAATTGTATTATTCTTTAAATGTTTTTTAATCTCAGGTAAACTGTCATCCGTATGTTTTATGTACTCTGTTATTCTTTTGTGAAAAGAACCACAAAGAATGGAGCCATGCTGAAGAACAGAATTATTAATTTTTCTCTGAGCACTCCCAACTAATTTTTTGTTTTGAAACTTAATTTCACTTTTAGCTGATACTGCAAAGCAAATTTCCGAAGCGGTTTCTTTATAGAATTTTCTGAGATCAGTTTGTTCAGATTCGAGTTCAACAGGTGTTAAACTATAATCATAATAAATCAACCCGACTATTAAGGCTCTATTAATTTCATAATAAAGATTTCTTAAAGAAGAGATTTCTTTTAAAGGAAAAACTACTGAGTAAGTTAATTCTTCTGCATGAAGAATTGCTCTTCCGCCAGTCGGCCTTTTTACCATATCAATTTTATCTCTTCCTGTTTTTTCATGATCAATAGAATCAAAATTTTGATTCGCTCCAAGAGAAATGCAGTAAGGATCCCATCTATATAACCGAAAATAAATTTCATCTTCTCTGCAATTCTGCACAAGAGAAAAATCGAAATCCATATTAAATTTTCCGGTATTAAAACCGGTGTTGAGATAATACCATCTCATTTAGCGACTATCCATCGTTAGCATTAGATTTCTGAATATCCCTATCAACAACTCCGGCCATAAACTCTGCTTCAGCAACAAGTTGACCATTAACAAAAGCTTTTCCTTTCATCATAAACACTTTGCTTCTTTTATTCACAAATTCAACTTCAAGAAAGAGTTGGTCTCCCGGAACTACAGGTTTTCTGAATTTAACATTATTCATCTGCATAAAGTAAACAAGCTTCTTTTCAAAATCGGGAAGTGAATTTAAAATTAGAATCCCGCTTGTTTGCGCCATTGCCTCAACAATTAAAACTCCCGGCATAATAGGCTGCCCGGGGAAATGCCCCTGGAAAAATGGTTCATTGATCGTTACAGACTTAACCCCAACAACACGCTTCTCAAGTTCAAGCACAATAATCTTATCAACCATTAAGAAAGGGTAACGGTGAGGAAGAATTCTTTGAATAGCATTTATATCAAAGACAACCCCTTCCTTTTTCACGAACTGAAATTTTTTGACAAGTTTCTTCTGCTGATAAAGTTTTCTTATTTGTTTTGCAAACTCAACATTTGCACGATGTCCGGGACGGGCAGCAAGAATCTGAGCTTTTAATGGTGCCCCAATTAAGGCAAGATCTCCAAGAAGGTCAAGGAGTTTGTGTCTTACCGGTTCATTCCGGAATCTTAACTCTTTATCATTTAAGATTCCATTATCACCAATTTTTAATTTCTTCTTAATGCCAAGTTTAATTCTTATCGATTCAAGTTCTTCAGGAGTTGCTTTTCTATCAACAATAACAACAGCATTATCAATATCTCCGCCTTTTATCAAACCCTGGTCGGTAAGCTGTTCAACTTCACTTAAAAAACAAAAAGTACGCGCAGGTGCAAACTCAGTTATAAATTCTTTTTCAAGATCGAACAGTCCGGTATGCTGGCTGCCTAATGCAGGATTCTGGTAATCAACCATAACAGTAACGCGATAACTATCGAGGGGCAAGGCAACAATGTCTATTTGTTTATTTTCATCATGATAAATAACTGTTTCATCGATGATAAGATAATCTTTTGGTTCTGTCTGTTGAACAAACTCAGCACTTTTCAGAACCTCAACATATTCTTTAGAACTTCCGTCCCCTATCGGCGGCTCAATTCCATTTAGCTCAATTACAATATTATCGATCTGCAAACCAACTATAGCTGCAAGCACATGTTCAACCGTATAAACTTTTGCCTCACCAATTCCAAGAGTTGTTCCTCTTGAAATATCTACTACGTTATCTGCTGTAGCGGGAATCTCGGGTTTACCGCCAAGATCAGCTCTTACAAAACGAATCCCATAATTTTCGGGTGCAGGTTTGAAAGTCATAGTACACTCAGTTCCGGTATGCAATCCTGTTCCTGAGAATATAACTTCTTTACCTATTGTTCGCTGCAATTCTAACATTTATTTTTCCATAATTAGTTCATTTTTAATTTTGATTTTGAAAATAGCAAGATGGTATGTGAAATACAATTATAAAGGAATATGGAAAATGTTAAATGGAAGATATAAGAAGAATTCTATTGGGATTTTTCTAATTCAGCCTGAAGTTTTTTAACCTGTTGTTCAAGCTGTTTTATCCTTTCAACATACTCAGGAAGATTTCTATAATGTGCTTCAAGCTTGAAAGCTTCCTTTATTTCTTTAGCTGGTGAGCCAAAGTAGTTACCCGGTTTTGTAATACTTTTCCCTATGCCTGCTTGCGGATGTAAGATAACATTGTCTCCAATTTCTATATGACCTGCAATTCCCACCTGTCCAAGTAAGTAAGTATTATTACCAATTTTTGTGCTTCCTGATACTCCTGCCTGTCCCGCAATAATTGAGTTTTCACCTACTACAACGTTATGTGCAATTTGCACAAGGTTGTCAATTTTAGTACCTTTTTTAATAATGGTTGCACCTATGGATGCACGATCAACCGAAACATTAGAACCAATTTCAACATCATCTTCCAAAATCACAATACCAATTTGAGGGATTTTATGAAAGACTTTATTCTCATCAGTATCATATCCAAATCCATCAGAGCCAATTACAGAGTTAGCATGAATGATTACATTCCTCCCCATCCTGCATTCTTCACGAATACTGACATTCTGAAAAATTACTGAGTTGTCTCCGACTTGAACATTTTCAAGAAGCACTGCATTATGAAAAATCTTTACATTAGAACCAATCCTGCACCCCGCAGAAATTACAACATTCTTTCCAATTGCCGTATTCTTACCAATAGCAGCTTCCGGGTGTATATATGCAGATGAATCTATCCCGGATAATTTATAATCAATTCTGAAGAAGTGATTTATAAGTTTTGAAAAAGCTTTATTGGGATTCTCAGCCACTATATAAGAAATATCGTTTCTTGTTCTAGGAAAATCCGGTTTAACAATTATTGCAGATGCTTTTGTTTCAGCAAAGTATTTATTGTAAGAATCGAGATATAAAAAAGTCAGTTCGCAGGGCTGAGCTTCTTCAATTTTTGCAAAAGCGTTGATGGTAATATTTTTATCACCTACAATATTACCACCTACAATTTTTGCAGCTTCCTCCAGCTTTATATTCATTCTATTCAAGTTTTAGTTTCTCAAGAATCCTTGCAGTAATATCATGTTCCTCTTTTGCAAAGAGCAACATCACATCTCCGCTGCGATCAAAAACAAAATCAAAATCCTCTTCGTTTGCTACTTCTTCAATAGCAATAAAAACCCTGTTCTGAACAGGCTTCATTAATTCATCCTGCTTTTGAAAAAGTTCACCATTAGTTCCAAATTTCTTTTCACGGAACTCACCAATCTGCTGTTCCAGCTTAATAAGTTCCTGTTCAAGCTCAGCTCTTGTCTGATCAGTCATGATCAATTTTCTTTTTTCGTAATCATCATACTTTTTCTTCCAGTCGCCTTCAAGCTTTGTAAGCTCAGCTTGCCACTCCTGGATCAAAGCATCCAGTTTTTGTTGAGCATCCTGTGCATCAGGCAGGTTTTTCATTATAGTATCTGAATCCACATAACCTATTTTAAGCTGTGCAGAAGATACGGCCGGAATAAAAAGTAAAAGTGCAAGAAAAATATATCGTTTCATTATTACTCCCTATTTATAAAAACAAAAAGAGTAATTAAAAAATATCAGTTACCTCTTTTAAGTTTATCAAGTACCTGGAAAGTTATATCAAAAGCTGAATCAGCATATAAAAGAATTATATCGCCGCTTTTATCAAAAACAAACTGCATTGCTTCTGTTTTAGCAACCTGTTCAATTGCTGTATAAATCTTTGCTTTAACAGGATTAAATATCTGTTCCTGCATTTGGTATATTTCACCGCCTTGTCCAAATTTTACTCTTCTGAAATCGATTATTGACTGTTCCTGTGCAATAAGGGTTTTCTGAGCATCAAGCTTTTTTTCTTCGGTCATTGTGTTTGCCTGTTTCTGGTAATCAGCCAGAGCCTGCTGATAGGCTAAAGTCATGCTATCAACCTGTGCACTCCATTTGTTTGTTATAGCGTCTAAATCCCCTTGAGCTTTTATTGATTCAGAAAATTGCGTCAGAATTACTTGTGAATCAACATAACCCAGTTTCAATGGAGTTTGTGCAAAAAGGTTTGATGATGTTACAATCAATGCTATTAAAAAAAGAAATTTCTTCACTATTGTTTCCTTTAATTTGTTAATAATTAGAATCCTCTTCCAAATTGAAAATGGAAGAGCCATTCGGGATCTTTACTATCTGTAAGTTGTCTGTCAAATCCATAACCGAGATCAAAACCGATTAAGCCAAGTGGGTTAATAAGAAGTCTTGCACCAAATCCAACTGATCTCCTCAGATCAAACAAATCTGCTTTATCTATGCTCTCAAAAACATTTCCTGCTTCTGCAAATGCAAGCATATAAACAGGAATCGGATCAAGAGTTATTGCAACACGAAATTCTGCGGTATATCTTGTCATTACTCTTCCACCAATAACTTCGCCTGATAACGGATTTTTTGGCCCAACGGTTCTGTCATCATAACCTCTTAGCGGTGTTGTTGCAATTACCAAACCGTTACCGCCCATGTAGAAATATTCGAATGGGTTAATGGGTGTCCCCGAAACAAATTCATCTAAATATCCGATATCTGCAATTGTATATAGTGTAACACGGCTAGTATTAAATAATCTTTTATACCACTCGGCTTTGAAACCCAATTTATAGTAACTAACTTCTCCGGGTAAAAGAGGACCACCTGACATTTCAACATCAAACGCATAAGATGATCCCTGTGAGGGGAAAATTGGATTATCGATATTTTTCCTGCTGATTGTTGAACCTACAGTAATCTGGTTAAATTTCCCTTCCCGGTAAAATCCCTGACCTTCAATTACATTGTTATACTGGTATCTTAACAAACCTTGAACATAGAAAAAATCATCCGGCCATTTTAACCTTCGACCAACACGCATTGTTCCACCTGACTGACGTAAATCGTAAATATATCTTTGCCTCGTATCAAAGACTTCAAACCCCACTAATGTTGGTGTATCAAACAGCCATGGTTCTGTAAAGCCGAGGGTAAATGTTCTGTACAAGCTGCCAACACCAAATTGCCAGCTAAAGCTTAAAATCTGTCCACCACCGAGTGAGAACGGTTCTGCAATTGCAAAATTTGTTAATGTTACACCAACAGATCCGCTAAAGCCAAAGCTGCCGCTGTAACCTACTGATGCATTTAAGTAATCGCTGGATTTCTCCTCAACTTTGAATGTGATATTTACAGTGCTGTCATTTGCAAGATTATAATCAAGTCCCTGAGGTCCATACAATTTTTCCACATTAAAGAATTGAAGATTAGCCAACTGCTGAATACTTCTGAACAAAAGTGCACGGTTAAAATAATCACCCGGCACTGTGTACAACTCACGTCGTATTACTTTATCCTTGGTTTTTGTATTACCCTGAATATTGACTTTACCTATTCTGAACTGGTTT
>CAZECH010000060.1:0-10829 GCA_964510675.1 uncultured Ignavibacteriaceae bacterium | reverse complement strand
ATTTTCCATCTTTATCAAAAGCAAGGCTGTCAATATTTCTTTGTGAGCGAAGATCGAGGACAAAAAATTCAACATCACCAAAAGTGAAGCTTTGCCATACCCCGTTATCAGGATTTTTTAACTCATAATGAGGGAAGAAAGTTTTATATGCCCAAAGCGAGCTGTCTTTTGCGGGAAGAGTCCCATCTGAATTATTTGCACCAAAATCATGATCATCATAAACATAAACTACGGGCATTTGTGAAAGCACTTCAGAAACAAAAGGATAATTGTTGTTATATTTTGATTGATAGCTTTTTTCCAACAAATCTTTCCTTTCGTTAAAGCGGTAACCATATTTTTTTTCAGTTGTATCTGGATATGTCCAGTCTCCAAGTTGTATAAAAAATCTTAAAGTATCATTTGCAATTACAGGAAAAATTTCAGGATCGGGAATTCCCCAGCTTGCCTGCTGACATGAACCAAAACCAAATGAGAAGCTATAGTCCTCTTCAGCGGGAAAAGTTTGAAATGAATTCCATCTCTTGGAAGGGTAGTCATTAACAATTGCACGATAATAATAAGTTGTATTTGGTTTAAGATTATTAATCGGAATTTTAACATAATTATAATTCTCGGTAAGCGGTTTTACTCTTTCACTATAAACAGAATTTTCAACATCTTCCTGGGTGAACAATTCAATTTCTACTTCCTGTTCAGAATAGGTTTTTACAAGAATAATTGCGGATGAGTCAGTTACTCCACCAACAATAGGTCCTAACTGAACCTGAGCTTTTATTGATATTGTTGAAATTAGAAGAAGAGTGAGAAGTTGGTTTTTCATTTGACTTCCTTTTTTCTTTTTTAATAACTTCATAAAAATATACTTCATTTTACTTAAAAACCTTGAGGCTTGTATTAAAATTATTGTTAAATTTTAGTTTATGGAAAAAAGAAAATATTCTGTTATAGTTACTGACCTGGGAAATGTACTCATCCCGTTTGATTACAGCATTGCATTCAGAAGACTTGAAAAAGTTGAAACTGGTTTGGGGCAAAGATTCTTAGATCAATACAAAGAGAATTACGATTTTCATAGAAAATATGAAAGAGGAGAAGTTCCGGAAGAGAAATTTCTTAAAAAACTATTGGGTTTTGTAAACAACAAAGTTGATAAAGAAACTTTGATTGATGTTTATTCAAAAATCTTTGTTGTAAACGAGAACGTTGTCGCTATCCTTCCTGAGTTAAGAAAGAAATACAAGCTTGTCCTTCTTTCCAATACAAATTCAATTCACCGCAAGTATGGATGGAATGAATATGATTTTATAAATCTTTTTGATAAGCTCATTTTATCCTATGAAGTTGGTTCTGTTAAACCCGAAGAAAAAATTTATAAAGCAGTAGAGAATTATACCCAACGTCCGCCCGAAGAGCATATTTTTATAGATGATATTTTTGAATATGCTGATGCAGCCAAAAAACTCGGCTGGGATGCTATACAATTTATGAACTACAGTCAACTTGTAAATGAACTTACCAGAAGGGGAATTATTTGAAAAAGGGTTTTTCTTATAGTTCCGGAATACAAAAAAGTGATAAGAGGATTTTTTTTGACCTTCAATAACTTTAACGGTTTTAAAGGATTAACTAAATTGACAGTAAATTTTTTCAAAAATATAACGGTGTTAAATGAAAGCAATAAAATATTTTGTACTAATTCTTTTAGTTGTAACAGCTTTTAATTGTATGAAGGAGACACAAAAACAAGAAGAATTTGTTTTTCAGACAGAACAGTTTGCTGATCTCGCAATACTTCGTTACAGAGTTCTGGGATTTGAGGAATTATCTCTTAAACAAAAAGAAATGCTCTATTATTTATATGAAGCGGCTTTAGCAGGAAGAGATATCTTCTATGATCAGAATTACAAGAATAATCTTAAAGTAAGAAAAACACTTGAAGCTATAGTTGATAATTATAAAGGAGATAAAAATTTCGATAGCTTCGAACAATTTATGGTTTATACAAAAAGGGTCTGGTTCTCTAACGGAATACATCATCACTATTCCAATGATAAAATAATTCCTGGTTTTTCAAGAGAATATTTTTCCGAATTAGTTCAAAACTCTGATTCTTCTAAATTCCCTCTTGTTGAAGGAGAAGCAATTGATCAGCTTATATCAACATTAACTCCAATCATTTTTGATCGTGGAGTAGATAGCAAAAAAGTTAATCTCGATTCAAATTCAGATCTTATAAAAACATCTGCTGTAAATTTCTATGATTCTGGTCTTACTCAAAAAGAAGTAGAAGATTTTTATGCAAAGATGGAAAAGAAAAATGATCCGCAGCCAATATGGTATGGATTGAATTCCAAAGTTGTTAAAGAGAATGGTGTGCTTAAAGAAAAAGTATGGAAAATCGGCGGTATGTATTCATCCGCAATAGAAAAAATAATTTACTGGCTTGAGAAAGCAAGCCCGCTTGCTGATACTGAAATTCAGAAAGCAGCATTGGATAAATTAATTGAGTATTATAAAACCGGCGATCTTAAAACCTGGGATGAATATAATATACTCTGGGTTCAGGATACTTCATCAAGAATAGATGTTGTTAATGGATTTGTTGAAGTATATAATGATCCGCTCGGACATAAAGGTGCTTACCAATCGCTTGTTTCAATTAAAGACCTTGAAGCAACAAAAAGAATTAATGCAATAGGTAATGAAGCTCAGTGGTTTGAAGATAATTCTCCAATTTCCAATGAGCATAAAAAGAAAAATGTTGTTGGTATATCTGCAAAAGTAATTACAGCTGTTATGGAGACGGGTGATGTTTCTCCTTCAACACCGGTTGGTGTTAATCTCCCGAATGCAAACTGGATTAGACAAAATCATGGTTCTAAATCTGTTTCATTAGGAAATATTAATGAAGCTTATGATAAAGTTTCTTCGGCTGGTGTGCTTGAAGAGTTTTGTTACTCTGAGGAAGAAATAAAACTTGCCAAAGATCATGGAACACTTGCCAGTAATCTTCACACAGATCTTCACGAAGTAATTGGTCACGCTTCCGGGCAAATAAATCCAGGTGTCGGAACTCCAAAGCAAACATTAAAGAATTATGCCTCTGCAATCGAAGAAGCGAGAGCTGATCTGGTTGCGTTGTATTATGCAACCGATCCCAAGCTTGTTGAGATTGGCGTGATGTCTACTATTGATGTTGGTAAAGCGGAATATAACAGCTATTTAAGAAATGGTTTGATGCTTCAGTTAAGAAGAATAATCCCGGGGGATAATATTGAAGAATCCCATATGAGAAATCGTCAGGCTATTTCTAAATGGGTCTATGAAATGGGTAAAAAGGATAATGTTATCGAAAAGAAAATCAAAGATGGAAAAGCATACTTTGTGATAAATGATTATCAGAAACTAAGAGAATTATTCGGACAGCTATTAAGAGAAATTCAAAAAATAACTTCTGAAGGTGATTTTAAAGCAGCTCAGAATTTCATAGAAACTTACGGAGTTAAAGTTGATCCTGATTTGCATAAAGAAGTCCTGGCAAGGTATGAAAAACTTAATGTTGCACCTTATAAAGGTTTTATTAACCCTAAATTAATACCTGTTTATGAGGGAGAAAAAATTGTTGATGTTAAGATCGAATATCCTGATGATTTTACAGAACAGATGATGGATTATGGAAAGAATCATTCATTCCTGCCAATTAATAATTAATAAACTTTCCTGTTTTGTCATGCCGGGCTTGACCCGGCATCTCTTTTTATGTTTATTTTCCACCATTCCATAGGTACACCTTTCCTAGCAAGCAGTCAACATTTTTAAATCATCCGTTCACATTTTTCTTTTGTATATTTTGAACTGTTTATGCAATTAATTTACCGGAGATTACTTGGGTTTAGGAATTGGAATTGTAGGATTACCGAATGTTGGGAAATCTACTTTATTTAACACTCTCACAAAAGCACAGAATGCAGAAGCAGCAAATTATCCTTTCTGCACAATTGAACCTAACAGAGCTGTTGTTCCTGTACCTGATGAACGGATTGAAAAGCTTGCTTCTCTTGTTAAACCTGCCCGTGTAGTTCATTCCACTGTAGATTTTGTGGACATTGCCGGACTCGTTAAAGGTGCCAGCAAAGGTGAAGGTCTTGGAAATCAGTTCTTAAGCAACATAAGAGAGACTGAAGCAATCGTACAGGTTGTAAGATGCTTTGATAATCCTGATGTTGTTCATGTTGATGGAAGTATTAATCCCTTAAGGGATATTGAAGTGATTGAAACAGAACTTCTCCTTTCAGATGTACAGATTCTTGAAAAAAAGATTGAACGTTTGCAGAAAATGGCCAAAGGAGATAAAGAAGCAAAGCTTATGCTTGATGATGCTGAAATATTGTTGAAGTTTATGAATGAAGGAAGCCCGGCTTCAATCTTTCCTGAGAAAGGGAAGGAAACAGTTAAACAATTAATGAATGAACTCCGGCTGATGACATCTAAAAAAACAATTTACTGTGCAAATGTTGACGAAAATGGATTAGGCGAACATAATGAGTATGTAAAAAATGTAGCAAAGTTTGCTGAATCAAGAAAAGCTGACTGGATTAAAATTTCCGCGAAAGTTGAAGAAGAGTTAATTGGACTAAGTGAAGAAGAAAGATATGAATTTCTTGAATCCTACGGTGTAAAAAAAAGCGGGCTTGAAAAAGTTATTCGTATTAGTTTTCATACGCTTGGGTTAATCAGCTTCTTTACTGCGGGACCAAAAGAAGTAAGAGCCTGGACAGTAAGTAAAGGAGAAAAAGCACCGCAGGCAGCAGGAGTTATCCATACGGATTTTGAAAAAGGTTTTATACGCGTAGAAGTAATAGGTTATAATGATTATGTTAAATATGGTTCAGAAGCAGCCTGCAAAGCTGCAGGTGTAATGCGCGTTGAAGGTAAAGAATATGTTGTGCAGGATGGAGATGTAATGCACTTTTTGTTTAATGTGTAAAAGGTAGTTTAATTGAGCTACTCATTTCGTGAATAACTGGAAAATTAAAAATGGAAATCATTCACAATAAAGAACAGCAAAAATTCTATTTGGAAAAAGATGGCAAAGAATCTTATGCTATTTATTTTATGCATGATTCGAAAACCATTAACATTTTAAGAACTTATGTTCCGCCTGAAATGAGAAACAAAGGATTAGCAGGTGAAGTTGTTAAAGCTGTATTAGAATATGCTAAGGAAAATAATTTAAAGGTTATTGAAACCTGTTCTTACACAGACTATTTTATTGATAAGAATAAGGAATATGAAAAGTTGTTAGCTTAAAGCGTGTATTGATTGAAAAGAAGAAATTTAATAAGATGCCGGAACTTGTAAAGGAATGCCTTTGGCAAAGTCCGGCATTACAGAAATCTTTTAGAATAAAAGTTTATATCAATTTAGCATTCAAACTCATCTCAACAGCTTTTAAAGCTCCCGATACAGGGCAGGTAGATTTTGTATCTTCAGCATATTTATTAAAAGCTGCTGCATCAATCCCTTCCACATTGCCTTCTGTGTTTATTACAATTTTTGTAATAGTAAATCCTTTTTCCAGTTTTTCCAGGTGCACATTATCCGTTGTCTTTATAGAATTAACTTTAAATCCATCCTTTGAAAGATTATTAGCAAGTGCCATTGAATAACAAGCTGAATGTGCTGCACCTAAAAGTTCTTCCGGATTTGTTTCTGTTCCTGTTTCAAATCTTGAAACAGAATTATAAGCAATATTACTTAAAGCTCCGCTTTCAGAACTCAAAATTCCTTTGCCATCTTTTAAATTCCCTTTCCATTCTGCACTACCTTTCCGCACAGCCATAAATGAACTCCTTTCTGATTAAATTTTAATGGATGAAATAGATACTTCAATATTAAAAATTTAAAGGAATCATCAAAATAAAAATCTGGTATTCACTTTTATATCACTTCTGATATAACACACTTCCATCATTTCTGCAACACACCCTTTAAAGAATCATTACTCACCTTTTAGACCTTCAATAATTCTTGTTCTTCATTTAGAATTCTATTCTGGCTTAATTTGAATTCCGCTTCTACTTCTCAATTTAATACAATTAATCCTGAACGATCTTTAATTTCAGAATATGGAGTATACACATTAACCTCTTTCTTATTTTAAATCCGTAATTTTTACTATCACGGGAAAAAATATTCCGGTTTTTTATGAAAGAATTTAAATAATTCTTTCCATTAAGTAAGGAACAGGAATTGACAACACCCACCGAGAATCTATTATCAAAAAATGACAGACACGAAAATTATGGTTAAGAATTACATATTTACGCTCAAGATTTCGATGCTACTTCTCTGTTCTCCATTAAATTATTCCCAGGAGAAGGCAGTTCATCAAAAACCTGTTTCTTCTTCAAATGAGAGAGCAAAGTATTATTATAATGCAGAAGGATTAAAAAAAACCGGGAATTCTAAAGAATATTTTAAGGGACTTTCTCATAGTAAAAAAGGATTTGAAACTCACGAAGAAACAGGAAGAGAAAATAATTTTGATACAAAGAATTTTATTAATTATACCTCCAAATCCGAGAATTATTTTAAGATAGACGAAAGTGGAAAAACACTGTGGAACGGTAAATACTGGGATATTGCAGATTATCCACTTAAAGTTTATGTAAAAAAATCATCTTCTAAAAACCTCAAGAGTATATATTCAGATTATATTGATTATGCATTTAAAATATGGCAAGCTGCTGATGAAAATATAAAGTTTGTATATGCTAAATCATCATCTGAAGCAGATATAATTATTAGTTTTGAAAATAACCTGATGGAAAAATATAACGATAATTATCTTGGTCTTACCGAGTATGAATTAGGAAATAACAACAATATAATACGTTCATTCGTTGAGATCAGCTTATTAAAATATGAAGACAAAAAAATATCTGACGGAGAAATCAAAACAACTATTGTTCATGAACTTGGACATGCTCTTGGCCTTGGGCACAGCAAAAATTACGCAGACATTATGTATCCTTATATAAGTGAAAACTCAAGCGATAAGCTTAACTATATTGAACTTTCAACGGGTGATATGGAAGCAATAAGATCGGTAATTAACCTTGGAAATAATAATTATTCCAAAAAATAACTACAGCATAAGTTACAATTTTTACTAATCCTTCAGAACATTTTTCCAATCTACTACTTCAAGGATAGAACCTTACTCCAACAGCAGCATCAGCAGCTGAACCAAAATCAGGTACTATTGCCAGTAATACTCCAAGTTCAACAAATATTTCAAGCGGCGTTTGTCTCGGCACGACGTTGAGTCCAAAAATTCCGCGTCCTGCAAGTCCAACTTCGTTCTCTGTTCTTATAAATTTATTCCTATACCAGAATCCATCACCTTCACCAAAGCCAATAACTCCTCCAGGCCCTGCATAAAGGTTTACAATATCACTTTCAAATGCTTCGAAATGCCATAAGTAATCAACCCCGATTCTCGGGCTTCCAAAAAAAGAAGCTCCAAGGCTGAATGCCAAAGCATTTTCCCTATTTAGCCATAGTTTAATTGTTCCACCCGTTGGATCTCCAAGCACAATACCAAATCCAAATGTATTCCCCTTTGGCGCATATTGAGCTTTTGTTAATGTTAAGCCCGAAATGAAAAACATAATTATTATAAACAAAATTATTTTCTTAAACATAATTCTCCTTTTACTTAACAATACTTACTTTCTAATAAGTCTTTTAAAGATTATTTAAGATAAAACAATTCCAGATTACGTCTGTATAAAAAGATTTTGTTTGTGAATTTAATCACTATGTGGAATGATGAGAGACAAAGAGTTCACTAAAAATTTTTATCATTGATGCAGATCATAATAATTATTTCATTGGCTCCATTCCAAATGATTTCCATTCATCATAAGAAGGACCATAAATGCCGGGTACTTTTAATCCAGCCAGTCTCATTAAAACAGTAAACTGTGCTCGGTGGTGAATCTGGTGAACGATAATTACCCGAAGAACGAATTCTTTTGTCCACATTTCTCCAAACATATTTACCTCTTCTGTTAAAGATGCATCTTTCCAATCCTTTTTAATTTTAGCAATCATATTATTGGAAGACTTCTCATATTCTTCAACAATTTTAGCAGACGAAGCAGGTTGATCATCAGTTTCTTCAACAGCATCAATCTGGTATCCTGCTGTTCTCATCATATTGCCGGCACTTCCTGTTATATGCCATGCTAATCTGCCGATAGTTCTTCTGTAATTTTGAATGGGCATATTTAAAGATTCATCAGTAATGTTCTTTAAAATCTTTAATGTTGATTCACTTTCGGATTCCCATTCCTGTAAGAATTCATTTATTGTATGGTACATAAGTACTCCCCTTTCAATTAAGATTAGATAGTATTTCTTTTAGCTTTATAAGATTTGCTTCCCAATCCTTCTTCTTGACTCTCTCATTCTCAACAACTTCCGGTGCGGCATTCATAACAAACTTTTCATTAGATAATTTTTTGTCGATACCATTCAATGAAGCTTCGAGCCTTGTGATTTCTTTCTGTAACCGGATTCGTTCAACACCAAGGTCAATCAATCCTTCCAACGGAACATAAATTTCCGTTTCTTTAACAACAGAAGAAACACTTCCTTTGGGTTTTGTAAGATTTTTTTCAATCTTTATCTCATCAACCTTTGCCAGCTTCTTTATATAATCAATTTGATGAGCAGCAACTTCAGAGGATTTGATAAATGCGTTAATCTGTTTCGATGGAGCGATATTCATTTCACCCCGGATATTTCTCAAAGCAATTATAACATCCTGAACAAACTCCATTTCCTTTTCTGCTGAAGGATTTATTTTAGTTAAATCAAATGCAGGATACTCAGAAGTTGAAATACTTTCTCCTTCTTTTCTTACCTTTATTACCTGCCATAACTCTTCGGTTATAAACGGCATAAAAGGATGAACTATTTTAAGAAGGTTTTCAAAATTCTTGAAAGCTCTTGTTAATACTGCAGATTTAACTTCATCAATTCCAGAATAAATTCTGTTCTTCATCAGTTCGATATACCAGTCACAGAAATCATTCCATACGTAAGTGTAAATAATTTTTGATGTATTATTAATTTCAAATTCTATCATTGCATCATTTAATTGCTGAAGTGTATGATGAAACCTCGAATTTATCCATTCATCTGAAAAATCAATATGCTTATCTGCCAGGCTTTCATCAACTTTTATATTTTCCGAATTCATTAAAAGAAATCTACCGGCATTCCATATCTTGTTTGCAAAGTTTCTTCCAATCTCACATTTGTCAGATGAGAAAAGGACATCCTGTCCGAGGGGTGCAAGGTAAATTACAGTAAAGCGTAATGCATCAGCTCCATAGTCACGAATAACATCAAGAGGATCCGGGGAATTACCAAGAGACTTGCTCATTTTTCTTCCCTGCAAATCTCTGATAACACTTGTAAAGTAAACATCTTTAAAAGGAATATCTTTTTTGAAATGAAGACCAGCCATTACCATTCTCGCAACCCAGAAGAAAATTATATCCGGTGCTGTTACAAGAGTATCGGTTGGATAATAATATTTTTGCTCTTTCTCGGTTTTAAAAACATCATAAGCCCAAAGCCAGCTCGATGCCCAGGTATCAAGAACATCTTCATCCTGTTTAAGATTCTTAGAACCACAGTGCGGACATTTTTCGGGAGGATTAACTGAAACAATCGGCTCTTTACATTCAAGTTTGCAATGATCATCACCAATACAATACCATACAGGAATACGATGACCCCACCAAAGCTGGCGTGAAATGCACCAATCCTTTATGTTGCTCATCCAGTGAGTATAAGTTTTTACCCAGTGAGCGGGATAGAATTTTATTTTACCTTCATTCACAACCTCTGATGCAGGTTTGGCAAGTTCATCCATTTTCATAAACCATTGTTCGGAAAGATAAGGTTCAATGGGAACCCCGCCACGTTCTGAGTAGCCAATGCTTGTCTGGTAATCTTCTGTTTTTGCCAGCAGCCCAAGTTCTTTAAACTTCTCTATAACTTTTTTACGGACTTCAAACCTGTCCTTCCCTCTTAAATCTTCAGGGACGTTTCCGTTTGTTGTTGCATCTTCATTAAAGATATTGATTATTTCAAGGTTGTGCCTTAATCCCATTCCATAATCATTAATATCGTGTGCAGGAGTAACTTTAACTGCGCCTGTCCCAAACTCCATATCAACATAACCATCTGCAAAAACCGGAATCTCCCTGCCAACTAACGGGAGAATAACTTTCTTACCTATGAAACTTTTATATCTCTCATCATCAGGATTAACTGCAATACCTGTATCGCCAAGCATTGTTTCCGGCCTTGTTGTTGCTACTATAATAAATTCGTCACTTCCTTTAACAGGATATTTAAGATGCCAAAGTTTCCCATTTACAGTTCTGTAAATTACTTCTTCATCGGATATTGCTGAACGCGATGCAGGATCCCAGTTTACCATTCTGTAGCCGCGGTATATTTTTCCTTCTTTATATAAAGCAACAAAAGTTTCAATCACTTTTTTGTAATAATGATCGTCCATTGTAAAACGTTCGCGGTGCCAGTCGCAGCTTACACCAAGCTTCTTAAGCTGTTGAATTATTATCCCGCCATATTTTTCTTTCCATTCCCAGCAATATTTTAGATACTCTTCTCTACCAATTTCCCTTTTATCAATTCCTTTCTCTCTAAGGAAAGCAACAACTCTGGCTTCTGTAGCAATAGCAGCATGATCAGTTCCCGGAACCCAGCAGGCATTA
>CAZECH010000059.1:0-10901 GCA_964510675.1 uncultured Ignavibacteriaceae bacterium | reverse complement strand
ATCTTTCAATTCAAACAAAAGCCGAAGACTTATTATGGAACTATGTTCAGAGAGTTTATGCAAGAGGTGTAACCAATGGTGCTGTTTTAATAATTGATAACAAAACCTTATCTGTTGCTGCTTACTGCGGTTCGGCAGATTTCTATAATAAAGAAGCATTCGGACAGGTAAATGGAATAAGAGGGGTGAGGTCTCCAGGTTCAACTTTAAAACCATTTCTTTATGCAGAAGCATTCAACTCAGGTAAATATACACCCAAAATGATGCTTCTTGATGTGCCGAAAGATTTCAGCGGATACCAGCCGGAAAATTTTGATTACAAATTTAACGGTGAAGTTACTAATGCTTTTGCTTTGGGCAATTCGTTAAACATTCCTGCTGCAAGACTTTTGCAGGATGTAGGATTAAATGATTTTATTTCAATCCTTGAAAGAGGGGGATTTACTGAAATAAGCAGTGCTAAAGATAAACTGGGGATTTCTCTTATTCTCGGGGGATGTGGCGTAACACTAGAAGAGCTAACAAGATTTTATACAGCATTTGCCAATAAAGGGAAGCTTTATCCTTTAAACTATTTAAAGGATGCAAAGAAAACTCATAAGAATGAAATTCAGGTTTTTTCAGAAGCAGCTGTTTACATGGTTTCGGAGATTTTATCAAACTTGAAAAGGCCTGATCTTCCCAAAGATTATATTAACTCAACAAAGCTTCCGAAGATTGCATGGAAAACGGGAACATCATATGGAAAAAGAGATGCATGGGCAATAGGGTTTAATCCAAATTATACAATCGGAGTTTGGATTGGAAATTTTGACGGTAAGGGTTCGCCATATCTTTCAGGTGCGGAAATATCAGTTCCGCTTTTATTTGATTTATTTAACTCAGTTGATTATAACCATAAAGCTAAATGGTTTACCGGGCCTGATAACCTGCTTGAAAGAAAAGTCTGTGCCGAAACAGGATTACTACCGACAAAATTCTGCACAAGTCTTACAAACGATTTTTACATAAATAAAGTTTCTCACAACAGCTATTGCAATCTTCATGAAGAGATTTTTGTTAACAAGGATTCTTCTTTGGAATTTTGTCCAAACTGTCTTCCATCAGGAAAATTTGTGAAAGCAATTTATCCGCATTATCAACCTGAACTTGAAATGTGGTTTAAAGAGAACAAAGTGGAATACAAAAAACATCCGCCTCATAATCCATCTTGTGAAATGCGATTTACTGATAAAGGACCGGTTATTATTTCCCCGTCTGAAAATTATGAGTATTTAGTTGAGAGGAATACACAAGAAGAAATTTTATTAAAAGCAGCGCCGAATGCAGCGATAAAAACACATTACTGGTACATCAACAGTAAGTTCTACATGAAATCATCTCCCGGAGATAATATTTTCTTCAAACCGGGTGAAGGTAAATTCCTGATTACTTGTCTTGATGATAAAGGAAGAGATGAGAGTGTAACTATTAATGTGAAGTATTATTAGGTAAGGAATATTAGAATGATGAACTCGAATCTTTTTATTCGGCTATTACAATCGCTGATTTCATTCCTTGACTACTCGCACCTGTTTCTCTATATTTGAAAGCATTTTTCTAAACCAAAAATAGTAGAAAATTTAATATTTTGAACCAATATAAAAAGACTATCCTTCCTAACGGTATAAGAATTTTAACAGAAAATATCTCCCATGTTAAATCATTTTCTCTCGGGTTTTGGTTTAATGTTGGATCAAGAGATGAATCAACTGAAAGCAATGGTATAACTCATTTTATTGAGCATATGCTATTTAAAGGGACTAAGAAAAGATCTGCGGGCAAGATTGCAACTGAGATTGAATCCTGCGGAGGATATTTAAATGCTTTCACTTCCAAAGAACATACTTGTTATTATGGTAGAGGATTGGCCGATCATCTTGAAAAAACTTTTAATGTAATTTCTGATATGATTCTGAATTCTTCCTTCAAACCTGTTGAGATAAAAAAAGAAGCAAGTGTTGTAATTGATGAGTTGAATGATGTTGAGGATAATCCTGAAGAATTAATCTTTGAAAAGTTTGAAGAAATTATTTTTTCAGGCAGCAGCCTTAGTTACCCGATAATAGGAACAGAAAAAAATATTTTAAGCTTCTCACAGAAAGATCTTTTTAATTTTATAAAAGAAAAATATGGGAATAACAAAATAATAATTGCTGCTTCCGGTGCTGTTGATCATGAGAAACTTATAAAGCTTACGTATAAATATTTTAATGGAAATTTGGGAAACAGTTCATTAAGAAGAAAATATTTCAATCAGAATAATCCCGCAAGATTTGAATTTATAGATAAAGAGATTCAACAGGTTCATGCTGTTATCGGCAAACCAACAATAGGTTTTAAAAATGAAGAAAGAGTTAAAGCAGCAATCTTAACTCAAATACTTGGCGAAGGAAGCAGCTCAAGACTATTTCAATCTGTTAGAGAAAAAAACGGGATTGCTTACCAGATAAATTCTTTTCTTAATTCTTTCTATGATACTTCGGCATTCGGAGTTTATTTATCTACGAATGAAAAAATGGTTGATAAAGCACTTGGTTTAATCTATAAGGAATTTAAAAAGCTGCGTGAGACAAAAGTGTCTGAAAAGGAATTAAGTAAATCCAAAGAAGCATTAAAAGGAAGTTTTATACTAAGCCTTGAAAATACATCAAACAGAATGATTAGAATGGCTCAATCGGAATTATATCATAACAGGATAATATCAACTGAAGAAATTTTAAACAGGATTGAGAGTGTAACAAGAGAACAGGTAATTGAAATTGCCAATGATCTGCTCGATGAAGATTCCTTATTTAAAGTCGTTATTAAATCAAAAAATGCAGTCTTAAAAACAGCCGCTTAGCGGCAGAGAGGTGTTAAATGCTGATAGGGGTTCCAAAAGAAATAAAAGCTAATGAAAACAGGGTTGCATTACTGCCTGTTGGCGCCGAGATATTAATTAATAATGGGCACAAGGTAGTTGTTGAAACCAACGCCGGACGCGGAAGCGGTTTCTCAGATGATGATTATAAAGCTGTTGGTGCAGAGATAGCTAAAAAACCGGATGAGATTTATGCAGCAGCAAATATGATTATGAAAGTTAAAGAACCGATTGATAAAGAATACACAATGATTCGTGAAGGACAAATTGTCTTTACTTACTTTCATTTTGCAGCAGATAAAGAACTTACCGAAGCAATGATGAAAAACAAATGTGTAGCAATTGCTTATGAAACTGTTCAGAGAGTTGATAAATCCCTACCATTATTAATCCCGATGAGTGAAGTTGCCGGAAGAATGGCTCCGCAGGAAGGTGCAAAATATCTTGAGAAAGCAATGGGTGGGCGAGGTGTTCTTTTAGGAGGTGTTCCCGGAACCGGACCAGCAGAAGTAATGGTTCTTGGCGGAGGCATTGTCGGAACTAATGCTGCAAAAATAGCTGCAGGTTTTGGTGCAAGGGTTACAATCTTTGATAATAATCTTTACAGGTTAAGATACCTTGATGATGTAATGCCGAAGAATGTAATGACTGCTATGTCAAATCAATATTACATTAGAACTGCTTTACCAAAGGCTGATCTTGTAATTGGTGCTGTTTTAATTCCTGGTGCAAAAGCTCCAAAACTTGTAACCCGCGAAATGTTAAGCATAATGAAAGAAGCTTCCGTAATTGTGGATGTTTCTGTAGATCAGGGTGGATGTATTGAGACCTGCAGACCAACTACTCATGAAAATCCCACTTATGTTGTTGATGGAGTGCTGCATTATTGTGTTGCAAATATGCCTGGTGCTGTTCCTCATACTTCAACACTTGCTTTAACAAATGCAACATTACCTTATGCCGTTGAGATAGCAAATAAGGGTTTTGAAAAAGCCGTAAAAACCAATAATGAAATTAAGCTTGGGCTTAATATTATTGACGGAAAAATTGTTTATAAAGGAGTTGCCGAAGCTTTCGGTTTTACATATTACGATGTTAGTTCTATAATTAATTGATTTTGAATTGCAGTTTGATTTGATATGAAACATTCTGGCAATGGAAAAATAAGAATGCATAATTTCTATTATTTAATATTAATAAATATCTAATTATACATGCCCAAATTTGTTTTAGATGGAAATGAGATAGAGTTTACACAAGGAGAGACAATAATCCAGGCAGCAAAAAGATATGGAACTGACATTCCTCATTTTTGCTGGCATCCAAGTCTTTCAATTTCAGGTAACTGCAGGATTTGCCTTGTTGAAGTTGAAAAAATGCCAAAGCTTGTTATAGCTTGTTCAACACTTGCTGCAGAAGGTATGGTGGTTCATTCAGCATCTCAAAAAACTTTAGCTGCAAGAAATGCTGTAATGGAATTTCTGTTGATTAACCATCCCCTTGACTGCCCAATTTGTGATGAAGCAGGTGAATGTAAATTACAGGATTATGCATACCAGCATAGTTCCGGTGAAAGTAGGTTCATCGAGGAGAAAGTTCATAAAGATAAAAGAGTTCCTCTTGGCCCTTATGTTATGTTTGATGCTGAAAGATGTATTTCCTGTTCCAGATGTATAAGATTCTGTGATGAGATTGCCAAAGATCCTGAACTTACTTTTATAAAACGCGGTGACAGAGTTACAATTGTAACTTACCCCGGTGAAGAAATGAATAATCCATATTCACTTAACACAACCGATATCTGTCCTGTAGGTGCTTTGACTAATAGAGATTTCCGATTCCGGGCAAGAGTGTGGGATATGTCATCAACAAAATCTGTTTGTTATGGCTGTTCCCGTGGATGCAATTCTGAAATATGGACAAGAAATAATGAAGTGCTTAGAATTACTCCAAGACAAAATGATGAAGTAAACAGCTTCTGGATGTGTGACCATGGAAGAGTTAACACTTATAAATTCATTAATACTGAAGACAGAGTTAATGGTCCTCACATAAGGAAGGAAGGTACGTTTCACAGAATAAGCTGGCATGAAGCTATTTCAAAAGCAGTGGCAGAGTTAAGATCTTTTAATAAAAATGAAATTGCTTTTATTGGTTCTGCTAAAGTAACATGTGAAGATAACTATGTATTAAGCCGTTTTGCAAAATCTGTAATCGGAACAAAGAATATTGATTTTATCAGGTATGAAGATCCATCTTTTGGAGATGATATTTTAAGAAGAAGTGATATGACTCCAAATTCTCTTGGAGCTGAAATTGTTGGAGTTAATCCGGGAAAAGATGGGTTAAACATTGATGGTATAATAAATGGAATTAAAGAAGGTAAGATCAAAGCTCTATATGTTATTGAAGATGATATTATTGAAGCTAAACCAGAACTTGAAAATCTTCTTACTAAGTTAGATTTATTAATTGTTCATGCGGCCAATATGCACAAGACAGCTACATTGGCTGATATCGTTTTTCCAGCTGCAACTTATGCAGAGAAGGATGGAACATTAATTAATTTCCAGGGAAGAGTACAAAGGATTCGTCCTGCTGTAGAAACTGAAGAACTTGACAGGGCAATTGACGGAATGTCTATGAGCAGACTAGATAAATTCGGGACAAAATTTGACAAGTGGGCAAAGAAAAACAGACATGATGCAAATTCAACCTGGAAAATTATATCTCTCATTTCAATTGCATTAAGCGGAGAATTAAAATATAATCTTGCTGAAGATGTTTTTAACGATATAGTAAAACACATTAAAGAATTTAAAGGACTTGATTACAATGTAATCGGTGAGCTCGGTACAAAAATAAATATTGAAGTTAAAGAAACAGCAATCTGATTCCGGAGAAAAATTGAACATTTGGGAAATAATAGGATTTGCATTATTAAAGATAGTAATCATTATTACTTCGATGTTATTGACGGTTTCATACCTTGTTTATTTTGAAAGAAGAATAAGCGCTTGGGCACAGAACAGGTTAGGCCCAAACCGTGTTGGATGGGAAGGTGTTCTTCAGCCTTTTGCGGATGTTTTTAAACTTTTATTAAAGGAGGATATTGTTCCTTTCCAGGCAATTAAGCAGGTTCATACACTAGCACCAATAATAGCTTTATTTGTTGCTTTTACAACTTACGCTGTCATTCCAATTGGTCCTTCTTTAGAATTATTCGGTTATACGATTCCACTTGTTGTGGCAGATGTAAACATGGGTATTCTTTATGTTTTGGCTTTAACATCACTTGGAGTTTATGCAATTACTTTTGCAGGTTGGTCATCGGGAAGTAAATATTCTTTACTTGGCGGAGTTAGGTCTTCTGCCCAAATGATTTCTTATGAAATCTCTATGGGATTTTCAATCGGTGGAGTTTTGCTTTTATCAGAATCTCTCAGGCCACTTGCAATAGTTGATTCACAAGGGCAATTCCTCTGGAATGCATGGATTCAGCCAATAGGATTTATAACATTTGTTGTTTCCACTTTTGCAGAAACAAACCGACTTCCTTTCGATTTACCTGAAGCTGAACCGGAACTAGTAGGCGGATTTCATACTGAATACAGCAGTATGAAGTTTGCCGGTTTCTTTCTTGCAGAATATGCAAATATGATAATTGCCAGTGCGCTCATTGTCACCTTGTACCTTGGTGGTTATAATTTACCATTTATAAATATAGAATCATTTGATTTACCAAACTGGATAAATGTACTAATTCATATTGGAACATTTTTCTTTAAAATGGGATTTTTACTTTTCTTCTTTATCTGGGTAAGATGGAGTTTGCCAAGATTCAGGTACGATCAGCTTATGAATTTAGGATGGAAAGTTATGTTCCCATTATCGCTGATAAACATTATTTGGGTTGCGGTTCTAATAATGATTTTTAATTTATAATATATTAAGTCAAAGGTCAAAATTCAAAAAATCTTAATTCCTTTTGACTTTTGAATTAATTATGGAGATTTGATGGCAGTAAAGAAAAGAAAAAAAGACCTTACATTTTTAGAAAAGATTTATATTCCCGAAATAGTGAAAGGCTTAGTCTTAACACTAAAAAGTATGTTTAAGCCTAAATTCACATTAAAATACCCTGAAGAAAAATTTATTCCTCCGGCATCTTACCGCGGAAGGCCTGTACTTGTACAGGAAGAGAACGGGCAGGAAAGATGTGTTGCATGTGGTTTATGTTCAAGGGTTTGTCCTTCTCTTGCAATTGAAGTACAAGCTGATGAGACTCAATATGAAAAAGAAAGATACCCTGTTAAATTTGAAATAAATATGATTCGCTGCATTTTTTGCGGATTTTGTGAGGAAGTCTGCCCTGAAGAAGCTATTGTTATGAGCAAAGATTACGAATTAGCATTTATAAACAGGGAAGAAGCAATATATGGAAAAGAAAAATTATTAGTTCCTGTAAGCCAATTGCAAGATAGAATTGACTTTTTAAGGCGATATAAATAGGATCTCCGATTTGAAGTATTCATATATAGTTAATATCTTCATACCGCTATGTTTAGAAAAGCCTGTATATTTTTTCTTTTTTTCTTTATCTCTTTGTTATTTTCACAGGAAAGAGAAACTAATTACAGCTTAACTTATCCCCGGTTCATTCCTTTCAATTCATCTTTTGATATATCTCTTACCGTTACAAACAATTATCCTGATGCTAATGAATTTATTCTTATTGTGTATCCTGATAACAGACTAATTCTGAATCGTGCGGATTATAAATCAGTTTATGAATCATTTAAAATAGATTTTACAAAAAACTCTGATGATTTTTCCAGAGAATTTTATTCTTTAAAAATTAATCTTAATGACAGCCTCAGGACGAATGGAACTGTTTATCAAATCCTGTTAAATTTTATATCTGAAGAACTAAATGCCTCACCTATAAAGATAGAAGGTTTGTTTAAGAATAACGATTCAACATTAGCCTATCTTTGGTCTGAAAATAATACCGATGAGATTTATATTGATTCTTACATTGAGTTTTATAAACCGCAAAAGATTGCTGATAAAGGTTTGCTTCTCAGCGATAATTCATTATTTCAAATGGACCTTGGAAAAAAAATCAATCACAATCTATTAATTGAATTCTGGATAAAGTTTAATGAAGCAGAAATTGATTTCCTTAGGCTTTATAGAAAAGATTTTATTCAACCTGATTACATCTTGACTATTAATGAATTCCAAATGATGTCTGTTTCTTCTAATCAGGGTAATCAGTCTTACGTAAAACCATTTTTTGTGGGGAAAAAATCATGGTATCACATTTCAATTTTGCTTTCAAAAGAAAATAAAAATGTATCTTTCTTCTGTGATGGTAATAAAGTTGCGGACTTCAATATACCTGGTTTATTTGAGGAAGATAATCTGCGGATAGTATTCGAAAATCTTTATAGAGATAAATCTTTTATGATTGATCTTTTAAGGGTAATAGATCTGAACAATTCAATTAATTCTTCTTTCAATAACAGCCATTCTATTCATTTCAACTCAGATAGTTCTTCCATTATTGCTAATTATAAATTTGATTCACAAAATGAATTCGACTCAGAAAATAAAAATGTAGAACTTGAATTCTCTGATATTAAATTTAGTAAATCGGATGCACCAATTTTTGCAAGATCTCCCGAATTAAATATCAGACTACTGGGAATTTCTTATGAACTTGAATGGAAAGGCGGCGATTACAAACAAGCTCAATATTACTTTGTTGAAAAATCTGTAGGGAATAAACCTTATATTTCTGTTCAGACGATCCAGGTAGATAATACTCTGGAAAAATCATATTCATTTATAGATGTTGCAGACGAATCCTCAGGTATTGTTTATTACAGAGTTAAGCAGCAAAATTATGATGGCTCTGTTGTTTATTCATCCCAGGTTAAGATAGGGCAAGGTGAGCAGGAACCTTTTACATTAGAGCAGAACTACCCGAATCCGTTTAATCCCAAAACAAGTATTGTAGTTGAAATTCTTGAAGATTCGGATATCGAAATTATAATTTATAGTTTGGATGGGACGGAAATATCAAAACTTTATAAAGGATTTCTCTCTAAAGGATTGCATAGATTTTCATTTGATGCCGAAGGACTTCCCTCCGGAATTTATCTTTACAAAGTAACTGCAATTAATTTTACACAGACAAGGAAAATGATTCTAACTAAATAAAAATGAAAGTTGTTTTATGGGGGATTACTCAATCTCTGTCTTCTCAATTATAAAAATAATGATCTATGCTTTCTAAAATTTTTTCAAGTTCAACTTATGGAATTGATGCTTACCTTGTTGAAGTAGAAACTCATGTTGAAAAGCAGGTTCCCGGATTTATAATAGTTGGGTTGCCTGATAATGCAGTTAAGGAAAGCAGAGAAAGAGTTACTGCAGCAATTAAAAACAGCGGATTTGAATTTCCTATAAAAAAAATAACAGTAAACTTAGCCCCGGCTGATATTAAAAAAGAAGGCAGTGCTTTTGATTTGCCAATTGCAATTGGAATTCTTTCAGCCTTAGAAAAAGTTAGTGATGGTTTATTAGTTGACTCGGTTTTATTAGGAGAACTTTCTCTCGATGGATTTCTTCGTCCGATTAAAGGTGCTTTACCAATATCGGTTGAAGCTAAAAAGAAAGGAATTAAAAGAATCATTCTCTCAAAGGATTCTGCCGGAGAAGCCGGAATAGTTGATGGAATTGAAGTATATGGAATGGAAAATCTTTTTGAAGTTGTTCAATTTCTTAATGGAGATATTGAAAAGAAACCTGTTATAACAGATAAAGATAAAATTTTTTCACAAGTTAATCACTATCAATTGGATTTCTCTGATGTAAAAGGGCAGGAAAATGTTAAAAGAGCTTTGGAAGTTGCAGCAGCGGGCGGACATAATATTTTAATGATTGGTCCCCCGGGTTCCGGTAAAACAATGCTGGCAAAAAGAATTCCTTCAATACTTCCACCATTAACTTTTGATGAAGCTCTTGAAACTACAAAGATTCATTCGGTTGCAGGAATCTTACCAAAAGAAAAAGCGCTTGTTACAGAAAGGCCTTTCAGAAGTCCGCATCATACTGTATCTGATGCTGCTTTGGTTGGTGGTGGATCTTTTCCTAGACCTGGTGAAGTATCTTTTGCACATTTTGGAGTTTTATTTCTCGATGAACTGCCGGAGTTCAAAAAAAATGTTCTTGAAGTTTTAAGGCAGCCGCTTGAAGATGCAAAAGTAACTGTAAGCCGTTCAAAGCTTTCTCTAGAATTTCCTGCTAATTTTATGCTTGCTGCTGCTATGAATCCTTGTCCCTGTGGTTATTTTACAGATCCTTCAAAAGAATGCACATGTTCTCCACCTTTAATTCAAAAATATATGGCAAAGATTTCAGGACCTTTGCTTGATAGAATAGATATTCATATTGAAGTTCCTGCTGTTAAGTATAAAGAATTGTCTTCTAACAATAAAAGTGAAAATTCTTCTGAAATAAGGAAGAGGGTAATAGATGCAAGGAAAATCCAGTTAAATAGATTTAATTCTATGAAAAATATTTATTGTAATGGGGATATGGCGACAAAAGAAATTCGTCAATTTTGTAATCTTGATTCATCCGGTGCAGAATTATTAAAAATGGCAATGACAAAACTCGGACTTTCTGCCAGGGCTTATGATAGAATACTGAAAGTCAGCCGTACGATTGCAGATTTAGAAGTTTCCGAAAGTATTTTACCCTCTCATGTTAGTGAAGCTATCCAGTATAGAAGCCTAGATAGAGAATTGTGGAACCATTAGCAACTAATTCTGAGCCTTAAGTCCTATTTACTTTATTACGCTGCTTATTAACCTCCAAAATATTTGCATTTTTTTGTAAATAGAAATATATTTGTTGCTCGTTTCTAAAACCGGGCGGACGCCGGAGTTGGAGAGCCGGGGCGGACTGTAAATCCGTTGGCTGACGC